>CACZQG010000109.1 GCA_902783235.1 uncultured Ruminococcus sp. | reverse complement strand
GTTATCAGCCCTTCTTGGCTTTTGTTGCCTTCTTTGCTGCTGTAGCTTTAGCAGCACCGGCTTTAGTTGCCTTCTTTGCTGTATCCTTTACTTCCTTAGCCTCAGTTTTAGCAGCGGCCTTCTTGGAAGCGGTTGCAGTCTTCTTGGAAACGGTTGCTGTCTTTTTAGCAGGCTGCTTTAAATTGTCGATAACAGGCTGAATAGAAAGTGCCTTGTCATAGTCGCCTGTAACGGAGAGCTTGCCGGCTTCAACAGCCTTCTGCATATCCAGCTTGCCTGAGAAGATCTTTACAAGATCATCACCTGTAGCTGAAATTGCTGCATTGTTATCATTGTAGGTGTAAGGCTCTACTGCAAGGGCGTGATCCTTGATCTCAGCATAGAATGCGCCTTCGCCTTCACCTGTGATATTGATCTGGAGTGCAAGATGGTCTTCGTAGTTGCTTACATCAGCACCGCCGAATTCCTGTTTAACCTTATCAAAGATATCTTCAAACTTCTTATATGTCATTCTCTTTTCCTCCCGTAATAATTACGATTATTATTTATTTTATGAATTTCATCTATTTATTTATACCACAATATCAACTTAAAGTCAATTGGCAAGTTGTAGATTTTTTTCACCTTAAATTGAAGCCATAGGATCGAAAAAAGATGTTTTTTCCTTAAAAAACAACGTAAAATAGCGATTTGCAAGATAATCTTCACAAATCAGATAAAAAATGAGAGAAAAAAACCGACATTTTTGCTTAGATTTTGATTGTGCAATTTGACGATAGCGGGATGTAAATTTTGTATAATACACCATTTTTTTTGGTGTTGAGAAATGCGATAGCATATGATATAATACTATTATAGCATATTTTAATTCAGAATGCAAGAGGAGATGATTTTTTATGTATACGACTTTGATAAAAAGAATATCGGCTGCCATTATTGCTGCTTCCTGCATGATCCCGGTATGCGGATATTATGCTTCGGATAAAGGCAGTGTTGACAGCTATAGCTATTATTACGGTGATCTGGACGGGGATGATACTATAACCGATAATGACATTGAGCTGCTGGCAGATATGCTGACTGCACGGAGGGCATCGGTACCTGTCCCTTATGCAGGAGATATGAACGATGACGGAAAGATAAATGTGCAGGATTACATATTTCTGAAAAGACTGCTAATGTATGGGATCTATCCCGGAGAGCCTGTCCCGGGAGCTGTACAGCCCACAACACAAAAGCCTGCCCAGCCAACAACTGTCCCTCAGGAGGACACAGCCGAGGCTTATATGCAGGAAATACTTCGCCTGGTAAACGAGGAGCGCAGCAAGGTGGGTGCTGCTCCCTTAACACTTGATAAAACTCTATGTGATGCTGCTATGAAAAGGGCAGAGGAGATAACCGAAAAGTTTGCACATGAACGCCCGGATGGCTCAAGCTGCTTCACTGTACTGGCTGAATATGATCTGGGATACTCCTATGTAGGTGAAAATATTGCTGCCGGCAGATCCACTCCGGCAGGTACAATGGATCAATGGGTCAATTCTCAGGGACACTATGAAAATATTATAAGCAGCAATTTCACCCAGCTGGGCGTAGGCTATGTCTATGTTCCCGGAAGCACCTACCGGTATTACTGGGTACAGCTTTTCCGCCGCCCCCGATGATGACAGCATTATCTGTGATCATCCCATTAAAAATATTTTGTGAAAACACTTGATTTTTTTTGTATTTATGGTAAAATATAAATAAGCATAAATGCTTATAATTTTAATATGGAGGTGTATTTAGAATGGCATACAAGATCTCTGATGAGTGCATCAGCTGCGGTGCTTGTGCAGCAGGATGTCCTGTAGAGGCTATCTCCGAAGGTGACGGCAAGTACGTTATCGACGCTGATAAGTGCATCGACTGCGGTGCTTGTGCAGGCGAATGTCCTGTAGGTGCTCCCCAGGCAGAATAATCGTTATTGATTTATTTTGTACATAAAAAAGCTCCCCGGATTTTCGGGGAGCTTTTTTATGTTATGGCAGCACTAACAGATAGCTACATTAATATTTGGGAGATGCGTAGCCGAAAATGTATTTATAGTCGGTGTAGTAAGACTGCTGCTTTACCGCATCATCACTGTTGCCTTCAATGGTATAGACTATATTTTCATCACAGTAATCCACTATTCCGGTGTGATCGGCAGCACCGTCAAGATCCCAGTCAAAGAATATTATATCTCCGGAAACAGGAGTGTAGTTCAGACCCTTCCAAACGCCGTGCTCCATAAACCATTCAATGCCCACCTTGCAGGAGATGAATTCGGGCACGGCTCCCGAGGCAACATATCCGCATTGTGCGGCTGTCCAGGATACAAAGCAGGCACACCATTCAAAACGCCAGGGTGAGCCCCAGTATTCGCCCCAGTAGGGCTGTCCACCCTGCTGACCCACCTGAGTCAGAGCGGTCAGGGGCATTTTCTGATTTCCTGTGGTTATAAGCTTGCCTTTGTAGCTGAAAAGATAGTCTTTGCCGTCTATATTATGACGGCAGTTGAACATTTTGCCATCACTGTCAAAATAGTATCTGTCGCCGTTTATTGTCTGCCAGCCGGTGCGAAGTGCGCCGTCTGTACCGAAATAGTATGTACAGTTGTCTATGACATAAAAGCTCTTAGCCATAGCATTGCTGCCGTCGAAATAATACTTCTTGCCGTCGATGGTGTTCCATCCCTTGACGGCTGCACCTGTTTTGGGATCGAGGTAATAGGAATCGCTGCTGTATCTGAGCCAGCCGTATATCTTTTTTCCGCTTTCATCATAATAGTATTTTTTATTACCTTTTATGATAAATCCCTTTGTCATGATGCCGCTGTCACTGAACAGGTATTCATTGCCGTCTATGATCTGTTTCCCGGTTACTGCCCTGTAGGTCTCGGGATCGAAATAGTATGTATTTCCGCTGCTGTGCTTGTGCCATCCTGTGACGGCATAGCCGTTTTTATCAAAATAATACCGCCCGTCATCAATAAGCAGAAGCATATCATAAATAAGGTCGCCGCTGTTTGTACAGTAAACGCATATCTTCCCGTTTGTGGTATCGAAAACCTGCATACCTGTCATAAGCCTGCCGCATTCATCAAAACGGTATGGGCGGTCTTCAATATAATTTACTCCGGTGAACTTACCGTAGAGCTCGTCTATGTAGTACAGGCTGTCCATATATCTGAGCCAGCCATAGACGGAAGCACCCGTTATGGGGTCAAAATAGCGGCGTATACCGCCGACGGTCTGCCAGCCTGTTTTAATGGTCCCGTCATGCCTGATATAATATGAGGAGCCGGAGATCTGGGTGAGTCCTGTTTCGGATGCAGGAAGGGTTATACCATTCTCACGGGTACAATAGTATAGCTTTCCGTTATAATTTACAAAGCCTGACTGATGTATTCCGGCTGAGGAAAAAATGTGTTCCTTTCCGTCAATTGTATATTTGTCTGTGACCTTGCCCTTTTCAGCATCGACGTAATAATCGTTGCCCATATATTCGATCCAGCCGTAGACGGGACTGTGAGTTTCGTTATCAAAGTATTTGCGAAGACCCTTTACAGTCTGCCAGCCTGTTTTGAGTGCTCCTCCCGGGGCAAAGCAGTAATATTCGTCTTCAATTTTTTTGATGCCCGTGAGGAAACGGTTTTCCTTTTTGTAGTACCACCTGTCATTTATCAGATTCCAGCCCTGAGGCATAGATTCATCCGGTTCGACTTTTGACACATAGGTTTTAGAGCTTGCAGCCGCCGCAGTTGTCTCTGTCAATGAAGTGACGGCAGGAGCAGAGCCTGCTTCCGTGAGAGTCACTGTGACTTCGGGTTCAATTACCGGGGATGTGGTCTGCTTGTCCGTGATAATTACTTTGTAAATTCCCGTGTCAGATACGGCAGTAACGGCAGCTTCTGTTTTTACGGTGACTGCGGAGCTTTCTGCCGATTCGGTGATGCTTGTAACGGCAGTGCCTTCTGCTGCTCCGTGCTGTACAGAGGTGCTGTCCCCTTCCTCTGCGGATACTGTCAGCAGGGAAAGAGCGGTGAGTGCTGCCGGGACAGCTGCCCATGCAAGTATTTTTTTCAGTTTTGTCATTCCTGTTCTCCTTGATAATGTTATTGATATCCCGATCAGATCCTTATGAAGCATATGCCGAATCAATGTTGAAGCTCAGCATTCCGGCAAGCGGAAAATGGGGATCCTGTCGGGTGAATAAGGGGATCCTTGAGATATGAGACTATACGGCAATGATCCTGTGCAGTGTAGTCATAATATTATTATAGCAATTTCAGGATAATATTGCAAGAGGGGTTAATGGGAAAATATAAAACGATTCAATACTAAGACCTGATAAAATGAATTGATAGTAAGGAAAGCAATAATATCAAAGTTCCTCCGCAATTATCCTACACAATAGAATAAAAAATGTCAGCCGTTTTTGGGCTGACATTTTGGCGGATGTATCGGACTCCGCCTGAGCCGGATATAAAGCTTTCTTTCAGCAGCTCTTCGTGCTCATAGCTGCAATTACTCAGAACCTACGAGCGAAACTAAAAGTTTTTGCGGAGCTTTTTTCAAAAAGCGACCCTTTTGATTCTTTTGATTATTATGCGAAAATAAAAAACGCCGGGCGTACCGGCGTTTCAGGCTTATGAGAGCTTGCTGTCAAGCTCTTTGTATTTGCTTATAATGTTTTCTACCGTTTCAGCCGGTACCTTGTATCCCGAGTACTCATCATCTATGACTGCGAAAAAGCTGTCATTGCTGTCATCCGGGATATACTCTATATTATGTACCAGATTGCTTCTCAGAACATATTTTACTGTAATGTAGGCATCCTTTCCGGGCTTGGCATCCTTGTCTTCCTTTACAGTGAAGTAAGCGTTATTGAAGGAATCGTAAAATGCTTCAAAGGCCTTCTGAATGTCTGCATCCTTACCTGCATCGCTGCTTATTTCCTTGCCGTTTACCGCTCTGTTTCCCGATGAAGTGTTCAGTTCAAGCTTAGCGTTATCATCCGGCATGGTGATCTCTGCCGAAGCCACATCAGAGAGATCAGCTGCGAAAATAGCGGTATTGACCATATTAAGGGTAGAGTAATTGAATACGGTTACGGTCTTGGCTTCAAAGGTGACCACCTGTCCTGTCAAGGGAAACAGTCCGTAGAATGCTGTTCCATCAGGTGTATCCTTACCGAAAATGATCTTGGTCGTCTTGTCTCCGGCGGAGATCTCAAAAACTCGTGTGGGGTCATCAAAGCCGTATTTGGGGTAATCGGACTCCTTGCAGTCCTCCTGCACAAAGGAGAGTATCTCATCATGGCAGGTGGTATTGAGAAAATCTGTTATCTGAGTGTTGTATACAGAATCATCCTTGTACGGCTTATCCATAGACCATGCTCCGCTGCTGTCCTTGTTCATGGAGAAGAGAATATTCTCATCACTTTCCTTACCCTTCCAGACAGCAAAGTGGTCAACGTCAAATGTAGAATAGGTGTAAATATATTTGTTTTTGAGGGAGTCCTTGTCTGCGCTGAGTACCGAGCCGTTGGCGAAGCTTATAAGGTATATATTGTCGTCGTTTTCCTTCATGGCATAGTAGTGCTCGGCAGTGGGGGTTTCGTTTCCTATAAGCACTGTTCTGGGAGTGCTTCCGTCATAGACAGTGACCTTTATGGGGTCATCAAAGCCGTATTTTGACTTGTCCTTGCTGTCCAGTATCTTGTCAGCTTTAAGCTCTGACATCTGAGAGGCGATGGCAGCTATAAGTGTGTCATTCAGGTTGATGTTATCTGAATTGTCTGTGAGCTGCCAGCCCTTTTCCTCATCAAACTCGGCTGTATATGTGCCGCTTTTATTGGTTATCTCTACTTTTTTTACATTGCTGCTGTCAAAGTCAAACATTATCAGCTTGTCTTCATCTGCCTGCTGCTCTGCCTGCTTTTTGTCATTGAAATGATCGGCTGCCAGGTATATTCCCAGAGCAGCTATCACTGCTGCTGCCATTATTGTAATGGCGATCCATATTTTTTTCATCAAGAATGTCTCCTTTTGAGCCATATCAGGACACCGGCTGCTGCAACGATCACAGGTGCCGCTACCATTAATACAAGTATAACATTGGTATCATCCTGAGTTGCAAGTGTCATGTGGTCATATGTAACGCTCTTTTCGGGTATGCCCATTTCAATATTGCTTCCCGACATCCATGAGATGGTATTGAAATACAGAAGCTGAGAGGGAAGAGCTGCATCGGAAGAAAGCTGCTGGTCGGTGAGGATGTCTGCGTTGCCCATTACCACCAGCTTGGAATCCTTTCGGGTAGGATCCTGACTGTAGGCTGACAGCCAGAAGCCGTTGCCGCTGAGTCCTACTGATTCATTCATTCTGTCAAGCTCTGCATCAGAGGTCTTGTGCTTGCCGCCGCCGAATGCTTCGGCTCTTGCAGTGTCGGATGCCTGTAAAAGGGGACATATGCGTACACTTGCTATATTATCTCCCTGATAATCAAAAAATGATCTTGAAGGGAGCATGGGGGTGCTTTCGCCGTATTTGTCAATAATAGCAGAGGTGAGATCCACAAGATCATCACTCTTTCCGTTGCTCATAAATCCGGAGGTGAGATCTACGGTGCCGCTGCTCTGATCCTCATCCAGACTTACAAGCTTGGCTATGATCGTATACTTGTCGCCTGAATAGTGCATAGAGCTGTCTGTCTCATAAACTCTGTCATAGTCCATGCCTATGCAATACTGATGCATTATATCTGTGAGATTGTCGTAATCTGTAGTATTGTTCATAGGCGGCATAAGGAGTGACAGATTTCCGCCATTATCCAGATAGCTTTCCAGCTTTGTTTTTTCCGCATCGGATATATCCTTTTCCGGCCCGGGGACAATCACGATAGCTGCATCATCCGGAACAGCCTCGCCGGTGATAAGATCAAGCTCCTTTACATCGTAGTTATCGTATACCAGCTTGCTTTTTAATACGGAATAGTCATCTTTAAGGCTCTTTTCGCCGTGTCCGGTCAAAAAGTAAACAGATGGTGTGTAGCCTTCATACAGGGACTTGATGCAGCCTGTTATAAGCTCCTCTCCCTTGAATGCCTCCGACTGTATTACCGAATTGTCCGTGTCATCACTGCGCTTCTGAGTATACATCTTGTTGGCGGATACCTTTTTTACTCCGTCATTGCATCTGATAACAATGTCATATTCCTGAAGGGAAAGAAAACCCTCGGGATCAAGCTCTGATACTATGTCCGGTTCCTCATTGGGATCTACATCACGAACGGTTATTCTGTCGTATTTGTCATATTCTTCAAGAATGTTGAAAAAAGCTGTCATGGTATTTGCGTCAGGAGCCGACTTCATATCGTTCAGACTTGCCAGCAGAGTTATCTCCACATCCTTATCCAGCTTGTCAAGATAGCTTTTGGACTGGTCACTCATGGTGTAGTAGCTGTTTGGTGTCATGTCTATCTTTACATCAAAGAAGGAGGCAGCCACATTTATAAGTATAGTTATTACAAGAAGCATTGCCACCAGTACCCATGCCAGTGTTGTAAATTTCAGATTCTTTTTTGTCTTGTTTATCTTTTCCATTTTTACACCTCATCCCCTGCTCCAGCGTCTTTTTTCAATAGATATTATAGTAAATCCGATAAACATCACGATAGAGGTGACGAAGAATATAAAGTCGGACAGTCCGAAGAGTCCCTGGGAGAAGCTTGCAAATCTCTCCTCCATAGAGAAAGCACCGATCATTTTTGCGGCAGTGGGGAGACTTTTGAAAAGACCGCTGTTTTTGAAATTGTCCACAAAGAGAAGTATTATCATTGCGCCTTCACTGAGTATAGCAGCAATGATGGGACTTTCCGTAAAGGAGGACATCATCATTCCTATGGCGATACACACAAGTCCCCACAGGAAAAATCCCAGATAGCCGCATATGAGGCTTGACCACATAACTTCACCGGTTATGACTGTCAGAAGTGGGAAGAAGAGGGTGAGTATCATCATCATGAGAAATACTGTTGCAACAGCCAGGAATTTTGCCAGTACTATCTGAAAAACATTGAGAGGACTGGTTATCAGCAGTACCTCTGTACCTGATTTCCTCTCATCCGCAAATGTTCTCATGGTAAGTGCGGGAATAAGGAATATAAAGTAGAAAAAGTTTGTATAGAGAATATTGGGGAATGAGAATGGATATTCCGTACCCTCAAGATTTGAAAGACCGCCTATAAAGTCTATGGAGAATACCAGCATGAAAAGTGCCGCTATAACATAGGCAAAGGGGGAATAGAAGTAGGAGCGCAGCTCCTTTTTGTACAGTGAAAACATATCAGTTATCCTCCTTTTCTTCGCCCAGCTCGGTGAGCAGATCCTCAAGACCTTTTTTCTTTTTGGGCTTGGAGGTGAGCTTTACAAATACCTCTTCCAGATTCGGTCTTTCGGTGGACAGCTCTTCAATAGTGAAGTCCGCATTGATAAGGGCGGTCATTACCGCTTTTTTCACATCATCTGTTTCTATTTCTGCCTTGAAGGTGTAAGAGCCGTTATCGCCGTTGGAAACATCTGTAAGGCTCAGGACACCGGGTGTGCTTCTTATGCATTCCGCAGCCTTGTCCTTGCTGCCCTTTACCCTTATTACAAGTACCAGCGCCGAGCCCATGCTCTCTTCAAGATTTTTGATGGAATCAATGGCTCTGACCTCTCCGTGGCTTATTATTACCACACGCTCGCATACCGCCTGTATTTCCGCCAGTATATGTGAACTGAGAATAATGGTATGATCCTTTTGCAGAGATTTTATCAGATTTCTGACCTCTATTACCTGGTTGGGATCAAGACCTACTGTGGGTTCGTCAAGTATAAGATATCTGGGGTCTCCCAATATTGCCTGGGCAAAGCCCACACGCTGACGGTATCCCTTGGACAGATTGCGTATAAGACGCTTTTCCATGTCTTTGATATGCAGCTTTTCCATTGCGCTTTCCACCTGCGCTGCCCGTTCCTTCCTGGGGACACCCTTTATACCGGCACAGAATTTCAGATACTCTTTTACCTTCATATCCATGTATACCGGTGGGATCTCCGGGAGGTAGCCTATCATTTTTTTTGCCTTTGACGGCTCCTGAGCAATGTCGATGCCCTCAATAAGCACTGTTCCTCCGGAGGAGGGAAGGAAACCGGTGATGATATTCATTGTGGTGGACTTTCCGGCACCGTTTGGCCCCAGAAATCCAAGGATCTCGTTGTCATTAACAGTGAAGGACAGATCCTTGACAGCAGCGTTCCGACCATAATATTTGGTCAGATTCTTTATTTCTATCATTTATGTACCAAACCTTTCGTATAATTAAATATAGTGTGACTTATATAGATACACACATTATATTATCTCAAATAAATATGAACGGAATATGAATAAAATGTAACTAAAAAATTAATGAAACAGGAATTAAGGCAATACCGCACAAAGATTGTGCGTCAGATGCGAAGTCAGATTTTTCGTTAGATTGTATAAAATCGATGCAGGCATACTG
>CACZQG010000108.1 GCA_902783235.1 uncultured Ruminococcus sp. | reverse complement strand
TCCGCAAGGGGTGAATGTTGAAAATAATCCAGTGGATTATTTTCAACAGAGGGGACGCCCTGCAAGTGAGGGCGTCCCCTAAGTAAATGAACGAATTCATTATATCTCACCAATTATTGGTGACGAGCTAATGTAACAACCATTTGTTTTTGTCCGTTTTAAGGCAATACCATACAAAGCTGCCGGGCGGTCTTTGTGCGGTATTGCCTTTATTTTTCCGCCGATGCACCTGTCAGGCGGTCCAGAAGGCTGCTAAAACAACTGCCGCCGCAGAAACTGCCGATATTCCCAAAGATATCCCGGTTATTATCTTCCACACCGCTGTTTTTTTATCGCTGTGAGGGGCAAGCTCACGTATAAGCTCCTCTGCCTCCCGGGAAAGGAGCTTTTCGGGCATAAGGCTCATATTCGGCTTTAAATAGAATACAGCTCTGTCAAAGTATATGCTGCGGGGGTTGTTGATCTCCACTACTTTTTTATTAACACCTTTTATCATAATTTCCTCCACACATAGTTTTTTTCAGGTATATCATGGACAATTGAGTATGAAATATACACTCTGTAATAGACTTTTTCAACATTTGCTGTTGAAAACTCTGTGGAATAGGTTGAAAACAACGTAATCAGTTGTTGAAAACCCTGTGGAAAGGGTTGAAAACTACGCAGATGAACAGTTCAAAGATGTTGAAAAGACATAATACACTCTGTAATACTAAAATGTAATGTATATTTAATCATTTTGTAATATTTAGACAGGAGGTATTATTTCCAATCATATTTCTAAGGCAATACCGTACAAAGACCTCCCCGGGGAGCTTTGGCAGGTTTCACCCATACATAATCTTGACAACTTAATAAAAATAAGTTATAATAAGGGCAAGGCATAAAATATAAATAAGATCTTCTGAGGATATTATATAGGTGATCCCGCATAAAGCTCATATATGCGGAGCAAGGCGTGCCAGGCTTTCTCCGACCGCCCTGCTGTGACTTCAACTCAATATACACCGTTATGCGGTCATTGTATATTATGCCAGGATCTATTCACGGAGGTAGGGCATGGATAAGGATCTGAAGAAGCTTCTGAAAGAAACCGAGGGCAAGTCATCGGCAAGCTCCGGCAGCCTTATGCAGTTTTTGGTGGGACTCATACTCCTGGGAGCCGGTCTTTTCTGGATATTCCAGTCAGTAAGTGTTTCCACAAGCTACGGCTACGGTTACCTTTTTGGTATAGGCGGTGTTCATATCCCCGGGGGAACGGTGATAATACCTCTGCTCATAGGCATACTGATGCTTTTTCTTATGGAAAAGAAAATATACGGCTGGATAGTTATTGCTATTGGTGTGGCGATAATACTCCTGTCTTTGATCATGAGCGTTCGCTTGCATTTCAGAGGCGGCAGTCTGTTCAATTACATAATGATGTTCTCCCTGACACTTGTGGGCGGAGGACTTGTATTAAAAAACTTATTCAAAAAATAGGAGGAAACAGGAATGGGAGTTTTTTCAAGACTTAGCGACATTTTAAAATCCAATATCAACGATCTTCTGGATAAGGCGGAAGACCCGGAAAAGATGGTCAAGCAGATCATCATCGACATGAGCCAGGAGCTGAACAAATGTACTCAGGCACTGGGCAAGGCTATGGCAGCAGAAAGAACTGCCAAAAACCAGTATGAAACAGCCAAGGCTAAATCCGATGACTGGGAGTTCAAGGCTAAGACAGCACTCCAGAAGGGTGATGAAGAGCTGGCAAAAAAAGCACTTGCCGAAAAGGTAAAGGCTGACAAGAACACTCAGCAGTACAAGCAGATGTACGATACCATCAGTTCTCAGACTGCAACTGTAAGAGATCAGGTGGAAACACTCAAGTCCAAGCTTCAGGAGGCTAAAAGCCGTCAGGCAATGCTCATTGCCCGTTCACAGATGGCTGATACCCAGAAGTCCATTGCTAAATCCACAGGCGGCTTTGACCCCAACAGCTCTACGGATAAGTTCAACCGTATGGAAGAAAAAATAATGCAGAAGGAAGCAGAGGCTCAGGCATTTACCGAGCTCGCCTACGAAAACAACAAGGAAGGCGACGAGACTATGCAGAAGTTTGAGGAAATGGAAACAAACTCCAAGGTGGATGACGAACTGGCAAGACTTAAAGCTGAAATGGGAATATAATTCAAGGAGTATTATAATGAACGAAGAAAAAAAATCTAACGTTAAGCTGTTTATATCCATAGCCGGTGCTCTTACCTGTCTGGTAGTGTCGGCAGTAATAATCACTTTCAAGTTCATGAAGGCTAAAGCCTATGATGATCGCTGGAAGGATTACGATGAGTGCGGTATCTGATACAGATCATACAGAAACGACAAAAGGCGGACAAATGTCCGCCTTTTATTTTTACTTTTATTATTAATTAATATTTCCGAAAACCTATATGCTCTGCCATACTATAGAGTACAGCCCGCATATTCAGCTTCTTTCCTTTATAGCCGTCTTTGCCTTTCCCACAATGACCTTGTCATTTTCATAGGTAAGAATATTTTTGGCATATCCGATATCCACCCACCGTGCTTCTGCGATCTCCTCATGCTGGGGGACGAAGTCAAAGTTTTTAGCCTTTGCCAGGAAATATACCACTACCTTCTGTGTATCCTTTTTGGGAGAGTAGGTGACCGTTTCACGGAATGTGGGATCCAGTATAACATCTATGCTGGTCTCCTCCATGATCTCACGCTTGGCAGTCTCCAGCTCGGTCTCACTTCCCTCAACGTGACCCTTGGGGAATGACCAATGACCGCTGTTTACGTGCTTTATCAGCAATATTTCAGTATTGCCGTGGGATTTGCGGTAGACTATCGCACCGCACGATTTTTCATGTAGCATTATATTGCTTCCTTTCCGAAAAAATGTGTTATCAATAACATTATAACACATCTGAGGAATTTTGTCTATAGTTTTATGGTGCTTTGAATAAAAAAATATGGCTTTTTCTATATTTTCTCTCCCTTGTTTCAGACTATACCTCCGGGAACAGCAGGGGCAATAATACAGCAGGGTGAGTGTTGAATGTGGGTGTTGTCCACGGAAATCAATTTTTGCAAAATAGTTACATAACACATTTGTAGAGGACGTAGCCATCTACAACCCGCAGGTTATATAGCAAATGATAAAAATAATTAGCTCTTTCATTAGCTCGTCACCAATAATTGGTGAGAGATAATAAATTTGTTCCCTTACTTAGGGGACGCCCTCACTTGCAGG
>CACZQG010000107.1 GCA_902783235.1 uncultured Ruminococcus sp. | reverse complement strand
TGCTGGCATATTTCAAGCCTTTCCGACGCAGAAGTTCAGTATTTAGACAAGCAGAAAATTCAAGATTTAGTTGGGGGATCAATAATATACTGATTTAAAAGCTACCGATAGCGTGAAAGCTATCCATGCTGCATCACGGACATTTATCTTACTATCAAGGTTCGCATCAGCGGTGGCGGGAAGTTTTTCAACCAAACCGTATGCCAGCATTCTTGCGATGTATGCTGCATCTCTTACATTGAGGACACCGTCCTCGTTGGCATCTCCCCATTCCGTTTCAGTTACTTCACCTGCGGATACAGGTGTCTCAAATGTTCCGTTATGATCCATATCTGCTGACAGCTTTACTGAACCTTCTGCTGTTTCGCTGATAAGTACGCTGGAATTTCCGGCGGAGAACCTATATCTTGTTTTTTCTTCATCATCTGAAAGAGTGAGTATTACATTATTCAGCTTGCTGCCGGAAACTACATAGCCCTCATTATTTGCTTCAAGTGTCATGCTGTTTTTTCCGGATACCTCTATAGTATACCAGTCGTTGGGACAGTATTCTTCATTTGTTACCATAGTGAACTTACAGTCGTTTGAATCATTGCCTGTGCTTACATACCCTGATGGGTGGAAGGTCACCTGAGTGGCATTTTCACATTCTGCTGTAATAGTTCTGTCATTGTAATGCATTACTGCGGATATGCTGTGTGGGGAGCTTTGCGAGATCCGGTAGCCTGATTTCTCATCCTTTAGTATATACCCCTGTTTTTCATTTGCTGTAGAAGCACCGGTAGGAAACAGAGTATATGGGAATATATCATCATTCTCTGAATTGCTCATGACATAATTTTTTCCGACTTTACGAATTTTACTGATATTATGGACCGGAGCAATATCGGTCAGCTCCAGATTATAAATATGATCGGTTTCATCATAATTATATCCCGGAGTTCCTTCAAGAAAGCCTCCGCTGTTTATAAGACCAATATCGGAGGAAGCCATACTTATAACACCGCCGTAATTGGAGATTACCGCATAGGCAGGTATTATCCAATGATATGTAGAGGTATTGAAATATATGCACACATTCTGGTCATAATTCATAGAGCGATTGGGATCAAGAATCTCTATCCTTCCCTGATAATTTGCTCCCAGAATACTCCAGTTACCGTATGTCACTCCTGTTGCAGTTACAGCATGACCGCCCCAGTTTTCCTGCTGATAACATATAATTATCTCCGGAGAGGTCTTCAGTTGTTCAATGATGCTTTTTATCATTTCTTCTCTGCTGCTCATCAGTCCCTTTAAAAACTCCTGCTGTATGCATTTTTTCATCTGGAGGAGGAAATAGTAATTGATCAAAGACTCAACACGTTCATTTTTATCCGGAGAGTCCATCTGATGCAGGCAATCGGCACCATAGGTATAGCTGCTGTAGGGGAGATACCCTGCTTTTGCCAGTACTGCCAATGCACTCATGCCATAGCATGAGCCACCCCATTCTTCGTTTTTCAGCTGTAGTGCCTCATTGTATTCGGTATTTGTCATATTGCTTCTCAAAAGTGACAGAAGATCATCACTTATGTGATAGTTGTTATGAGTGAAAAATGTACTTGAATTTGTGAAATCCCAATTGTCCCTGCCCCACTGAAAGGGAGTGTAGATCGGTGAAGTGATAGAGGTTGTTATAAAGGATGATATATATGTGACTTTTGAAACGGTTGTAGTGTGACGGGTGGTAATTTTTGCGGAGGAAGTCGTGTATCGTGTGGTATTCCATGTGGTTACAGTGGTAAAGCGTAAAGATGATGCAGGGACAAAGGTGGTTGCGATCGTAGACGTAGCAGCAGGATAGGTTCTGCGTGTGTAATAGCCCGTCAGATGTGTGGTAACAGCAGTTGTTCTTTTGGATGTAAGAAAAGTGATTTTTGGTGTAGTTACAGTAGAAGCTTTAGTAGTGTATACGGATGTGATATTTGCAGTAGTAGAATTTTTTGCAGCTGTGGTTTCAGTATTTTTTGTAGTTGTTATTGCAGTATTTTTTGTAGTTGTGGTTGCAGTAGTTTTCGTGGTTGTTAGTGTAGTTGTTGTTGCTGCCGTAGTTTCTTTTTCACCAATGACACTGAACTTTCTGTTGAAGTTTTCCGCATATCTCTGTGCTGTTGATTCCTTTAAGCCGTAAATAACGCATTTCTCCGGCAATGTATCAGGAGAAGGATCAGTTCCTATACCGCATAATGGATTGCGGATGGTAATGCTTTTTAGTGAATAGCAGTCAATAAATGCATTTGTACCAATAAGCTTTGTATTTTCAGGTACTACTACACTTTTTATATAGGAGCCGGCAAATGCGTATGAACAGATAACACTTACATTGGAGGGAATAGTTATATCACCGCTGCAGCCGGTACCGTCGATCAGCAGACTGCCCACTATTACCGGACTGCCCTCCGAAAACCTGTCATAGAGCCAGGGGGTCTGGGCAAATGCGTTTCTGCCTATATGGATAAGATCATCTGTGAAGTGTATAAATGCAAGGTCTATACAGCCATTGAATACATTTTCTCCAAGGAATACGATATGTCCCAGATCGGCTTTCACAAGATCCATGCAGTTAATAAATGCATCGCTGCCAATATATCTCAGATTATCACCGGCTGTGAATGAGGCCATGTCAAAGCACATTTCAAAGGCGTTGTTCCCGATGGATTCGACGGTGTTACTGAGAGTGATCTCCGTAATACTGTCACATTCTTCAAAGGCATTATCCCATATTTCTTTAAGACCCTCATTAAAGTTGATCCCTGTTATAGCTGTGCAGTTATAAAATGCTTTTTTCCCGATCACCTTAGTATTACCGGGAAGGGTGATCTCTCCTTCACATTCTCTGCCGTCAATAAGGATACCGTCACCTGCAATGACAAGAGGAGATCCTTCTCTCTCTCTTTCCAGCCAGGGTGTTTCATCAAATGCATATTTACCGATATATGTAACAGAGTTGGGGATAGTTATACTTTCCAGACTATGACATCTGTCAAAGGCATAATCGGCTATATATGTTATAGTATCCGGAAGGACGATACTGCTGATGCGGCTGCCTTCAAAGGCAGCTTCGGCAATTGATCGTGTTCCATTGGGGAGAGTCACCTTTCCGCTGCATTTATATCCGTCTATTACAATGCCGTTGACTGATGCAATGGGGGACTCTTTTGTCAAGCCTTCAAGCCAGGGAGTATTCTGAAAAGCATCTCTTCCTATGGTATCTACGGAGGAGGGAATGCTTACATTTTCAAGAAATTGATAATCACAGAATGCTCTTTGAGGAATATTGGTTATGCCTTCTTCGATCACAATAGAGGTTATCCTATCCGAGCGGCTGTACCAGGGCGTTTCGTCCTGCCATTCATACATAGGCATAGCACCCTCACCGTTTATCATGAGACAGCCGCTGTCTATATCAAAGCTCCATTCAAGTCCGCTGCCAAAGCTGCCTCTTGCTTCTGCTGCCGAGACATTATAAGAAAAGAATCTGCTGTTCGGGGAAAAGGCGGAAGGAAAAAAGATCGTGGAAAAGGACAATGCCAGTGATAATCCGGCAGATATTATTCTTTTTATATTCATAAATAACCTCCATATTCTTTATTATACTATAGACAGCACCTTATAGAGATCCTGCATCAGATGCTTAATAGGATCTTTCACAGACATACAAGATCAATTCTGGTATGTTGTTGTTTATATTATTATAACAGATAAAAGAAATTTTGTAAATAGATAACAGATAAAAAATTAATGCGGTGCAAAAATGTTGATTATCCCGGTGATGCTGAAAGACTTGGCTGCACAGTGCATATATAGGAGATATGATTTTTATTTCATTAAGGCAACACCGCACAAAGACCGCTTGGAAGCTTTGCACGTCATCCGCCAGTGTTTTACCAAATCTTTGATTTGACTTGAAAAACAAGTGCGTTTAGGTATTTGGATAGAAACACAAGTGCCCTTGGGGTACGCCAGTATGCCTGCTTCGATTTTGTACAATCTAACGAAAAATCTGACGGTCAATCTGACGCACAATCTTTGTGCGGTATTGCCTTAATGTAATAAGCATTTTAGCTTCATGACTAATATTCCACAAGAATAATTGTTTGAAACAGATAAATTACCCATTGATGAGAAAAGGGTTTTCGGGAAGTATTGACAATTGAAGGGAATCGGTGTATAATATATAGTGTGTAATATACTGGATCAATATATTTAAATGGACAGACTTAAGATAAGGATATCACAAAGCTGTTCGTTCATTAACGAAAGGAATGGATTCTATGAAACTGAAGATCTATAAAAAGATTATGGCTGCGGTTATTACAGCTTCTGTTTTTACAGCTGCGATCCCTGCGGTATGCTGGACGGTACTTGGAAGTGATCCTGCTTATTATAATGCGGTATATGCCGCTGATGCGCAGGACATGGCTGTGAGTAACGAGATCGTACATATACCCGGAGGTATGGACAAAGAATTGGGTTATGTATTCGGCATCAGAGAAGTAGGGGAGGGGAAAGATAAAAAAGCTTTCCTTTATTATCAGGATGCAAGGGTGAGAGATGAAAATGGTCAGCCGCTGGGAAGTATGGTAAATATAGGAGAAGCGGATATCAGCAATGTTCCCAAGCCCGATTACAAAACCATGAAAAATTTAACAGGTAAGGATGCTACCAAGACTGAGCCGGCAACAGGCGAAAAGCTTGATATGCAGTTGCTTGTGGATGAGGCAGTGAATGATTATTTTTTCAATGAAGATACAGGGGCATGGTATACCGAAACAGAAAAGGTGGAAAAGATCGCTGTTCCATATATAAATGTAAGCGGCAAGAGCGTTCAGGAGCCCGGCATAGTAATAGTTCCCGAAATTCCTGCTTCAAAATGCTTTAAGGACAATTCAACATTTATACAAACTCTTATAAAGGCTTATGACGCTGAGGAAGGACATTCCGGGGATAATGCATTTAAGTATGACCCCATGCTTTGCGACAGTGAGGATGGTAAAATAATCGAAATATATGATGAAGGCTATGATGAGCTTCTCAGAATATTCCAAAGTGATATTGCCGGATATGCTTCAAAGCAGTCTGATATAAAGAAAATATATACGGCTGTGGTATCAAGGACTCAGGCTGAGGAGCTTAACAGGATGAACAGGGCAATAAATGCTTCTGATGATGTTGATCTTGGCAAGGTAAAATGGGTACTGGAGACAAAGGCAGACCTGGAATCGGCTAAGAAAGTATACCCAAAGGCAAGCGGCAATGCTAAATTCTGGGTGCCAAAGGGTGATGATATTACTGTAGGAACACTGGCAGCAGGTGCTACCGGAAGCTCTGTAACGGTATCCAAGACTATTGCCAATGGAAAGTACAATAATGAGGTCGTACTCAAAGCGGTATCCGCCGATTATGGTATCCCTACCGCAAAGCTTCCGGATGGAAAGGGTACTGTATATGCATCATGTACTTTTTATATAACACCTGCAAAGAGCACTGCGTATAAGGAGGATACTCTTAATAAGGAAAAGGATATTACAGGTGTCAGCTTTAGTAAAAGCTCGGATAAGGTATATTCTCTTGTACTGGATGAGGGAAAGAGCTATAAACTTCCCTTTGCTTTAAGTGACGGTATAAATAAGAGCCTGCTTTATGAGGCTCATGGCAGCGGCTTTTCTGTATCAAACGGTATTGTAAGTGCATACGGGGAAGGAAGCGGTACTATAAAAGTATACCCTGCGGATGCTGATGATCTCTCCAAAACCACCCTTACTGTAAATGTTAATACCAATGCTGCTCCCAAAGCCATCAGAGCTAATACCAATACAATATCCATGTACCCCGGAGCTACCCAGACTGTAGCCTTGGGTACGGTACCGCCTTCTTTTGGCAAATATACATATATGCTTCACGGACTTAATTCTGCATATACTGCTGAAATAAAGGATGATCAGATAACCATAACGGCTGACAGCAGTAAAGCATTGCCAAAGCTTAATAGGGTAGCAGTCACTATAATTCAGGATGGTAAGAATATGAAGGGCATCAAGAATCTGTACTTATCCATCAGAGGTATAACTGCTCCTCAGAAGATAGTAAAGCTCAAGGAGACCAATAAGAAGCTGAGCAGCGATGGCACGGTGGAGATCAATATACCAAGAGGTTCTGCTTATAATCTGGGAGTAGCTGCTTTCCCTGTTACCTGTGATACGACCCTTATACCTAAAGTGGGAGTGGGCATAAATGATGACGGCAGTCTGGAGGAAGGATTTTCAGAGGTAACGGCTGCTACATATGATAAGTTTATATTTTTGTATGGTGAAGGCGGTTCTATGAGCGATGCTGGTGCTGTATGGAATGTTCAGACAAGAATGGACAGACTTTATTCCAGATCCATAAGTGGGGATCCTACAGCCGTTGCAAGACCTTTGGCAGATGACACAGATGCTTACAGTGAATGGCTCACCTTCTATGAAGAAGCAGTTTCGGGCTATAATAAGTCACAGCTTGCTGTTCAGGTGGATACCAATGCTCTGAAAGTGTCAGGAGATGTAGTAGGCAGTGATAAGGCAGGTACATACTATTTGCAGTTTACAACTGCTGCTAAGAATTCATCAAATGAGAGCTTAAAATCAAATATTTACAAGATAAATATTTATGATCCCGGTTCATCCATTATTATAAACGATAAGAGGGATACTGTCTATTATGATGCTAATGGTGATAAAAAGATAACAGATGCAGATAAGCCTCTGAGCCCTGATAATACTTACTCCATAGTATGCGGTCAGCTAATGACATCCAGTGCAGCCGACACAACCTGTGAAAGGATATTCAAGGGCGGTACGACTATAAATATAGCTGAACCATATTGTCTGGGTGATTTCAATGAGGAGATTGAATGGAAATGCAGCAAGCCCGGAGCAGTTATGATATCAAAGGGTGAAGACTATAAGACTGTTGAAAACAAGGTGTCAAAAACCTATTCGACACTGGATCTGAAGCTGTGTCAGGCTTGTACTACAGATTCTTCCGGTCAGCCTATACCATTTACTATAACGGGTACCAGCAAATATACCAAGCAGAAATTCACCTTCAAGGTATCGGTTATAAATGATGCTGATCTTTCTCAGAGTATTGCAAATACAAGAGCTTTGCTTTCATATACCGATAATAACGGAAATGTAATATCACAGCCAAGAAATGTAAAAGTGGGAGATACCTTCAATGTATATTGCAGCTCCGGTTCTGCCGGTGTTGCAGGCAGGGTTAAGCTTGAGTCAACAGATAAGAAGGTGCTTACTGTTACATCAGGTGGAGTTGTTAAGGCTGTAGGAAGCGGAACAGCTACAATAAAGGCAACAATGATCATTAATGATAAAAAATCAACTACTCTTACTACACAAGCAAATTTCACTGTTGAATAATTTAAGGATTCAATAAGGGGCGTCGCCCCGTCATGGGGCGAACGACTTAGGGCATTTGCCCTTAGGGTTTCAGTGGGGTATTGAATTCCCCCACTGAAAGACTAAGATGACCGCCGCCATTGATGCGGGGGACATAAGTCGTGAGTTATAATAGATTTCACATAATAATCCTATTAACCTTTGCTTTAAGGCATCTTGCTGCTGATTCAATATCCTCTGCGCCAAACACCGCAGATACCACAGCAATTCCGTTTATAGAGGCACCCATAAGTTCATCCGCATTATCATAGCTGATCCCGCCTATGGCAACGCATGGAATAGAAACACATTCACAGATCTCATTTAACTGTCGATTTGTAATGCGAATAGCATTTTTTTTGGTAGGTGACGGAAAGACCGCTCCCACACCAAGATAATCAGCACCCTGCTCATATGCATCCAATGCCTGTTCTACGGTTTTAGCAGTAGCACCAATGATAAAATCCTTTGGAACTTTTTTTCTTATCTCAATTACCGCCGTATCCTCTATTCCCACATGAACGCCATCAGCACCGCTTTCCAATGCAGCTTCATAGTCATCATTAATTATAAGCGGAACATTATATTTCCTGCACAGTATCCCGATCCTTTTTGCTGCTGCTATAAGATCATTTCTTTCCATAGATTTCTCACGAAGCTGCAATATAGTCACGCCGCCTTTTAATGCCTGCTCCACCTGTTCTTCGAGAGTGTACTTCCCTACCCATTTCCGGTCTGTAATACCGTATAGTGAAAGCATACTGCTGTCAAATATCATTTTCTCAGCTCCTTCATATATTCTTCAGGATCATTACAGGTCATAAATCCACTCATTATACAGGCACCATATGCAATATCCATGACCTGATGCATATTATCCGATGTTATACCGCCGATGCCGAGTACAGGTATATTAACAGATGTTGCCACCTGATGCAAGGAGTCAAGTCCCCGGGGAGCAAGATCTTTCTTGCAATCTGTTACAAAAATATGTCCTGCCGTGATATATGTACATCCGAGTTTTTCTGCTTCTCTTGCCTCATCAACAGAATGTACCGAACTGCCTATTACATCAAAATGATCTTTTTTGTACGCAGGTATATCACGAAGTATATGAAGTGGCAGATGTATTTTTTTGCAGCCCAGCCTTATAGCAGCATCATAAAAGCTGTGAAGAATACAAGTTACACTATATCTTTCACATATTGTCAATACTTGCTTTGCAAGGGAACCATAGCTGATTTCATCCATATCCTTTTCACGTAATACTATGCCGCAAGGTTTCTGAGCCGCTATCTTCTCAATCCTATCAGGAAAGACATCACGGCATAATTTCCTATTTGTAACGCAGAATATCTTACACATATAGATAATCATTCAGCACAGGCTGAAGGCCCTCATCTGCAATATCCTTGTACATAGTATCAAAGCTTCGGCTGTCATTTATCTCAAACTGCTCATCCCCTTCCAGGGAATCGCTTTCCTTTCCGGTATATTTGCTTTCATGGTCACCAATTCCCGTGGATACACCGGCAGAAACCTTTGTAGCAGCTATCTTTACTATTCCGTTACGAAATTCTTTGCTTTCCCTGGAGGATACAGTGATACCTGCAAAAGGAAGAAATATCCTGTAAGCACAAATAATCTGGCATAACTGTGTTTCATGCACATCAAGAGGATTGATCTTATCATTGTTGATTATTGGCCGCAGACGTGGACAGGACAAAGACATTTCAGCATGAGGATATTTTCTCTGGATATAGTAAACATGAAGACCTGTAGCCAAAGCGTCCTTACGAAAATCGGATAGCCCTAATAATGCTGAAAAAGCCACCCCTCTCATGCCACCCATAAGAGCTCTTTCCTGTGCGTTAAAGCGATAGGGAAATACACGCTTATGTCCTGAAAGATGAAGCTGCTCATAACGATCACTGTCATAGGTCTCCTGAAAAACTGTAACATAGTCGGCACCGCATTCACGAAGATATTTATATTCATCTGTGTTAACAGGATATATTTCAAGTCCTACCATACGGAAATACTTTCTCGCCAGTTTACAAGCCTCACCTATGTATTTAACATCACTTTTTGCACGGCTTTCCCCTGTAAGCATCAGTATTTCCTCCATACCGCTGTCGGCTATAACTTTCATTTCATGTTCAATCTGCTCTATATCCAGCTTCATACGATTTATATGATTATAACAGTTAAAACCGCAGTAAACACAGTAGTTCTCGCAGTAATTGGCAATATATAAGGGAGTAAACAGATAAACTGTATTTCCAAAATGCTTTCTGGTCTCGATGCGGGCCTTTTGAGCCATTTTTTCCAGAAATGGTTCAGCTGCCGGAGACAAAAGTGCCTTGAAATCCTCCACCGAACAAGTATCATGCTCAAGTGCGGCAATAACATCACGTGCAGTGTATTTTGAGTAGTCATACTCCTCCATTTGTGAGATCACCTTGTCCATGATATCCGACTCAATCTGTTCCATTCCCTCCATATATTTCATATGATCGGTACGGCTGGAAGGATCATTTTCAAGAATGTGCTTTTTATTGAGTGCTTCTTTGGAAAGATACTCCGAATCTACAAAGTAACTGTTGTCCATATTCAATATACCTCCGTCAATCTCTTAAAAAGCCTGTCAGAGGATCGGAAGCCGATGCTCCACGCACAAGTACACGGCCAAGCCCTGAAATATACGCCTTTCTGCCTGCTTCAATTGCCTGTCTGAAAGCAGAAGCCATAAGAGGAAGATCACCTGCGGTAGCAAGAGCGGTATTTGCCATAATAGCAGCTGCACCCATTTCCATAGCCTCGCACGCTTGAGATGGTCTGCCAATACCCGCATCAACTATTACAGGCAGATCTATCTCATCAATAAGGATCTGTATAAATTCCTTGGTTGCAAGTCCCTTATTTGAACCTATTGGAGAAGCCAAGGGCATAACAGCTGCCGCACCTGCATTTACCAGATCACGGGCAGTATTCAGGTCAGGATACATATATGGCATTACAACAAATCCATCCCTGGCAAGGATGTCTGTTGCCCTGATAGTTTCCTGATTATCAGGAAGAAGATACTTGGTATCCCTCATTATTTCCACCTTTACAAAATTGCCGCAGCCCAGTTCTCTTGCAAGCCGTGCTATACGCACAGCCTCATCAGCATTTCTGGCTCCTGAGGTATTGGGGAGAAGAGTTACTCCCTTGGGAATATAATCCAATATATTCTCATGCTCCTTAGTATTGGCACGTCTTACTGCAAGGGTAATAATCTGTGCTCCTGCATCCCTTACAGCAGCTTCGATAAGCTTTAATGAGTATTTACCTGAGCCAAGTATAAAACGAGAAGAAAACTCATGTCCGCCGATAACTAACTTGTCATTTTCCATTTTGATATCAGATATTCCTTTCATTAAAATTTGTTTATCCTGCCGGTAAGTACCTCTCACCTATGCAAAATAACAGTCTTGCTTTACTGCCATGGCAAAGCATTGGATAGATATTGATCCCCAAACTAAATCTTGAATTTTCTGCTTGTCTAAATACTGAACTTCTGCGTTGGAAAGGCTTGAAATATGCCAGCATTTCACCAAATTTATAATTTGGATAGAAATGCAAATGCCCTTGGGGTACGT
>CACZQG010000106.1 GCA_902783235.1 uncultured Ruminococcus sp. | reverse complement strand
GTAAAGGCTGCTAAATTCTCCCAGAGCGCAAAGGAAAAAATCGAAAAGGCCGGTGGGAAAGCAGAGGTGATCTGATTTGTTCCAGACTATGAAAAATGCTTGGAGCGTAAAGGAGATACGTAAGAAGCTTCTGTTTACTCTGTTTATAATTATAATATTCAGATTCGGAAGTGCTATCACCGTTCCGTTCCTTGATGTTACTGAAGTACAGAAATGGATGGATCAGAACGCTACAGGCGGTAACTTCCTGGAGTACCTGAATGTACTCACAGGTGGTGCGCTGTCTAAAGCTACACTGTTCTCACTGTCGATCACACCATTCATCAACTCGTCTATCATAGTTCAGCTGCTGACTTATGCGCTGCCTCCTTTGGAAAGGCTGCAAAACGAGGGTGAGACCGGCAGAAAGAAGCTAAATCAGATAACTGCGATCGTTGCCATGTGCCTTGCGATATTTATGTCTATAGCATACTATCTGACACTTAAAAATATGGGTGCTGTGACATATACGGAAGGCTTTGAAGGCTGGTTCGCAATGGCAGTTATCACCTGTTCCTTTGTTGCAGGTGCTATGCTGGTAGTATGGCTTGGCAACAGAGTAAACGACAAGGGTATCGGAAACGGCGTTTCAATGATCCTGTTTGCCGGTATCGTAGCAAGATTCCCTACAGATGTGGGAACACTTATTGCACTTACTAAGGATAATACAGCAAAATATCTTCCTGTAACAATCCTTATTGCACTTATATTCATTTTCATGATCGGTTTCGTTGTATTTATGAACGAGTCCGAAAGAAAGATCCCGATCCAGTATGCTAAGCGTGTTGTGGGAAGAAAGCAGTATGGCGGACAGAACACACATATTCCTGTAAAGGTTTGCATGAGCGGTGTTATGCCTATCATCTTCGCAATGTCATTTATGTCACTGCCCAGTACAATAGGTATGTTCAAGCCGGCATATACAAATCCCGAAGGATTCTGGCAGAACTTCTACAATGGATTTCTGAATTTCTTCAGCACACATTCAATATGGTACGCTATAATATACTTCATACTCATTATCGCATTCAACTACTTCTACGTATCCATGCAGTACAATCCTATCGAGATCGCAAATCAGCTGAGACAGAATAACGGCGGTATCCCCGGTATCAGACCCGGTAAGCCCACATCAGATTATATCCACAGAGTATTGTCAAAGATAACTCTGGTAGGTGCATTCTTCCTGGGTGTCATCGCTATATTCCCAATATTCCTGGGTATGGCGGATGAGAGTCTCAGAAGTCTTTCTATGGGCGGTACCACAATGCTTATCGTTGTAAGCGTTGCACTTGAAACAGTCCGTACACTTGAATCACAGATGATGATGCGTCATCATAAGGGATTCTTAGAATAAGGAGAAGCTTTATGAATCTTATTTTATTAGGCGCTCCCGGTGCAGGCAAGGGAACTCAGGCTGAGGTTATTTCCTCAAACCTGAATATCCCCCAGATCTCCACGGGCAACATTTTAAGAGAAGCAGTTAAAAACGGTACTGAGTACGGTTTGAAGGCTAAGGCTGCTATGGATGCAGGTGATCTTGTTTCCGATGATGTTGTTATCGGTATCTTAAAGGACAGGATCGCAAGAGATGACTGCAAGAATGGCTTTATCCTTGATGGATTCCCCAGAACAGTTCCTCAGGCTGAGGCACTGGACAACATGGGAGTTCAGATCGACAAGGTGCTGGAAATACACGTTGAAGACGAAACTATAAAGTCACGTCTTTCAGGCAGAAGAGTATGTGAGGACTGCGGTGCTACTTATCATATTGAATTCAATCCTACAAAGACTGAAGGCAAATGCGATAAGTGCGGCGGTAATGCCGTTCAGAGAAAGGACGATGCTCCCGAGACAGTTATCGAGAGACTGAAGACCTATCATGAAAAGACAGCTCCTCTCAAGGACTACTATGAAAAACAGGGCAAGCTTGAAACAGTTGTGGGACAGGATACTGTTGAAGCAACATCAAAGCTTGTATTGAAAGCTGTGGGAGCATAATGGTAAGCATCAAATCTTCCACTGATCTTAAAAAAATGCGTGAAGCCGGTCTTATTGCCGGAAGAGCATTAAAGCTTGCCGGTGAATCCATAAAGCCCGGTATGACTACTAAGGCTCTGGATAAGATAGTTCACGACTACATCATAAGCTGCGGTGCAAAGCCAAGCTTTCTCAATTATAACGGTTTCCCGGGAAGTGCTTGTATCTCTATAAATGAGGAGGTCATCCACGGTATACCTTCTCATAAGAGAAGGATACAGGAGGGCGATATAGTAAGCGTTGATGTAGGAGCGTTCTATAACGGTTTTCACGGCGATACCTGCGCCACTTTCCCCTGCGGAAAGATCTCTAAGGAGGCTCAGGAGCTTCTTGATGTTACAGAGGCGAGTCTATATGAGGGTATAAAAGCTGCGGTAGTGGGCGCAAGGCTCGGTGATGTGAGCCACGCAGTTGAACAGTATGTAAGCGAAAGAGGCTACGGCATAGTGAGAGAGTACTGTGGTCACGGTATTGGCAGAGAACTTCATGAGGCTCCCGAGGTACCAAACTACGGCAAGGCAGGACATGGTCCAAGACTTGTTGCAGGTATGACCTTTTGTATCGAACCTATGATAAATCAGAAGGGCGATGCTATAAAAGTACTCAGAGATGGATGGACTGTTGTAACAAAAAATGGTTCACTTGCAGCTCACTTTGAACACGCCATAGCTATCACCCCCGACGGTCCGATTTTGCTGACAAAGCCATGAGCCGGTTGCAAACAGGCTCGCTTGTAAAAGCGGCTGCAGGAAAGGAATCGGGAGGATATTACGCTGTCATTGGCTTCAGCGGCTGTCATGCGCTTATCGCTGACGGCAGAAAGCGAAGGCTTGACAGTCCGAAACGGAAAAACCCGAAGCATCTGATCCCTTTGAACAGGGAAACAGATACAGAGGGGATAACCGATAAGAAGCTTAGAAATGTACTGAGGGAACTGAGTACCGAAAGTACACCGCAACCGTAAGGGGAGGTATTAATTTTGTCTAAGGAAGATGTAATTGAATTAGAGGGCGTTGTAGAGGAAGCACTTCCGAATGCAATGTTCAGAGTGAAGCTCCCTAACGACCACATAATTCTTGCACATGTATCAGGCAAGCTGAGAATGAATTATATACGTATAGTTCCCGGCGATAAGGTGACGGTGGAAATGTCCCCTTACGACCTGACTAAGGGCAGAATCACTTGGAGAGCTAAATAATGCTCGTAAGATACAAAGGAGGTAAAAACAATGAAAGTAAGACCTTCAGTTAAGCCTATTTGCGAAAAATGCAAGGTTATAAAGCGCAAGGGCAAAATAATGGTAATCTGCGAAAACCCGAAGCATAAACAGCGTCAGGGCTAATATATAAGCCACTGACATCTAACAACGGAGGTGTAATTGCTAAATGGCAAGAATATCTGGTGTTGACCTGCCAAAGGACAAGAGAGTCGAGATCGGACTCACTTATATCTACGGCATCGGTCGTCAGACAGCTGTAAAGATCCTGGAGGATACAGGTGTTAACCCTGACACAAGAGTTAAGGATCTTACAGAACAGGACGTAGCTAAGCTGCGTGACTACATTGATAAAAACTGCAATGTTGAGGGTGACCTCAGAAGAGAGATCGCACTCAATATCAAGAGACTTGTGGAGATCGGCTGCTACAGAGGCGTTCGTCACCGTAAGGGTCTGCCTGTAAGAGGACAGAGAACAAAGACAAACGCAAGAACCCGTAAGGGTCCTGTAAAGACCATCGCTAACAAGAAGAAATAAGGAGGGGACGAAAATTGGCACAGCAGAAACCTAAAAAGGTTGCTATCAGAAGACGTAGAGAGCGTAAGAATATCGAAAGCGGCGCTGTACACATTCAGTCCACTTTCAATAACACCATCGTTACTATCACAGATACAGCAGGTAATGCTATTTCATGGGCAAGCGCAGGTGAGCTTGGCTTCAGAGGTTCAAAGAAGTCTACTCCTTTCGCAGCACAGACAGCAGCAGAGACAGCTGCTAAGGCTGCTATGGAGCACGGTCTC
>CACZQG010000105.1 GCA_902783235.1 uncultured Ruminococcus sp. | reverse complement strand
CCAGTATGCCTGCATCGATTTTGTACAATCTAAAGAAAAATCTGACTTCGCATCTGACGCACAATCTTTGTGCGGTATTGCCTAAAAAGAAATAGCAATACTATATAAATATAAGATATAAGGAGTTACAAATAATATGAACATTAAAAAAACAACTGCCCTGCTGCTGTCCATAATAACAGCGGCTGCTTTATTCACCGGATGCGGCGGAGAAAATAATAAAAATGACAGCGAAAAGCTCTCGGTTGTGACCACTATTTTTCCCGAATACGACTGGACAAGGGAAATAGCCGGTGACAAGGCAGATATCAAGGTGCTGCTGGACAACGGTGTTGACCTTCACAGCTATCAGCCCACTGTTGATGATATAATGGATATATCCTCCTGTGATGTATTCATATATGTAGGAGGAGAATCGGATAAGTGGGCAGATGATGCCCTGAAGGAAGCCGCCAACAAGAAAATGAAGGTCATAAACCTTATGGAGGTGCTGAAGGACGACATTAAGGAAGAGGAGATAAAAGAAGGTATGCAGGCTGAGGAGGAGGAAGAAAGCGAGGAGGAAACAGAGTACGACGAACACGTATGGCTTTCTCTTTCCAATGCCAAAAAGCTCACCAATAAGATCGCCGATACCCTTTGCGAAGCAGACAAGGATAATTCGGAAACATATAAGTCCAACCTGAAAGCCTATGGGGAAAAGCTGGACAAGCTGCAGGAGGAATACAGCTCTGCTGTTAGCAGCGGAAAGCATAAGACCCTTGTTTTCGGGGACAGATTTCCATTCAGATATCTCACAGATGACCTGGGACTTGACTACTTTGCAGCATTTGCAGGCTGTTCCGCCGAATCAGAGGCAAGCTTTGAGACCATAACCTTCCTGGCAAATAAGGCTGATGAGCTGGATGTCCCGGCTCTTCTTACCATTGACGGCTCAGACGGAAAGATCGCCAAAGCCATAAATGACAGCAGCAGTAATAAGGACAGAAGGATACTCACTCTTGATTCAATGCAGTCCACCACCTCGCAGGACACGGAAAATGGCGTGACATATCTAAAAGTAATGGAAAAAAATCTTGAAACGCTGAAGGAAGCAATAAACTGATACCGGAAAGGAAAAGAAAAAATGGCACAGATACTCTGTAAAGATCTGGAACTGGGATACGAGGGCAGCAGTATTATAAGCGGTCTTGATCTCACTGTAAATGCCGGGGATTACCTTTGTATAGTAGGTGAAAACGGCTCGGGAAAGTCTACACTTATGAAGACGCTTTTGCGTCTGCGGCAGCCTCTCAGCGGTACTCTCGAAATGGGTGATGGTCTCACGGCTGACAAAATAGGCTACCTTCCCCAGCAGACACTTGTACAGAGAGACTTTCCTGCATCTGTATGGGAGATAGTGCTGTCCGGCTGTCTTAATAAATGCGGTATGCGCCCATTCTATAACAAAGCAGAAAAAAAACGTGCCTACGATAATATGGAGAAAATGAACATTCTCCACCTGAAAGACCGATGCTACAGAGAGCTTTCCGGCGGTCAGCAGCAGCGTGTGCTGCTGGCAAGAGCGTTGTGTGCTGCCGAAAAGATCCTTCTTTTGGATGAGCCTGTTGCCGGACTTGACCCAAAGGTCACGGCTGAAATGTATGAGACCATATATTCTCTCAACCGTGAGGGCATAACAATAGTAATGATATCCCATGATATACAGGCTGCACTGAAATATGCCGATCATATTCTTCACATAGGCAATGAGGTATTTTTCGGTACAAAGGAAGAATTTTTATCAAGTAAGCTGGGAAAAGCCTATTCAGAATACTTCGGAGGGGAGGAGATCAGTAATGGCTGAGATGTTCAATAAGCTGTCTGTACTTATAACAGAGCACGCCTTTGTACGATATGCAATAATAGTCGGTGTACTTATCGCTCTTTGCTCCTCACTTCTGGGAGTAACACTGGTGCTCAAACGCTTTTCCTTTATTGGTGACGGACTATCTCATGTTGCCTTCGGTGCAATGGCAGTAGCAGCAGTTGTGGGGGTCACAAACAATATGCTCATAATAATGCCAATAACCGTTCTCAGTGCGGTGCTTCTGCTGAATTCGGGACAAAACGCCAAGATCAAAGGAGATGCGGCAGTTGCCGTCATATCCGTGGGAGCATTGGCGATCGGCTATCTGCTGATGAACATTTTTTCCACATCCTCAAATCTCAGCGGTGATGTCTGCTCAACTCTTTTCGGCTCCACCTCTATACTCACCCTGACAAGCACGGAGGTACTTACCTGTGTTATCACCTCTGTAATTGTAATCGCACTGTATGTATTTCTTTACAACAAGATCTTTTCCATTACCTTTGATGAAAACTTCGCCCAGGCTATTGGTATAAGAGCAAAGCTTTACAATTTAATGGTAGCCGTTATAATAGCTGTTATAATAGTACTTGCCATGAATCTTGTGGGTTCCCTCCTTATATCGGCACTTATAATATTCCCTGCCCTATCTGCAATGAGAGTTTTCAGGTCCTTCCGTGCCGTAGTGATATGCTCGGCGGTGTTTTCCGTACTTTGTACTCTCATAGGCTTTATTATTGCAATACTCTGGGGAACTCCGGTAGGCGCTACTATAGTAGCGGCGGATATATCAGGATTCTGTATTTTCTCGCTGATAGGCAAGGTGAAAGGAAGATAATGAATATGAAGCGTATTTTAGGAATACTATTTTCAACGATGCTCATGTGCGGCTGTCTCACTGCCTGCGGACAGGATACAGCAGGTGATGCTACCTTTAAGATAGGCAACAGCACCTTCGGTGAAAGCAGTGAGACATCTGCTGCCAAAGCTGAGGCAAATGCAGACTCATCATCCGTCCCTGCTGTCACGGAAAAGGACAAGGGCATTTCCGTCATGGAGGGAGATATACTTGATCTTCGTGATCTCAGCCCTACCGTGGTGTACTCTGAGGTGTTCGCCATGATGAATGAACCGGCAGACTACGAGGGCAAGACTATTATCGCCAAGGGTCCCTTTGCTCATTACGATGATGAGCGCACAAATAAGCAGTACTATGCGGTTATCGTAAAGGATGCAACAGCCTGCTGCGCTCAGGGCATAGAATTCGTTCTCGCCGGAGATAAAAAATACCCCGACGACTATCCCAAGGACGGCGACGAGGTAACAGTAACAGGAAAATTCAATTCCTATGAGGATGTTACAGGAAAGTATGTTCAGCTTTCGGATGCTGAGATACTTAATTGAGCCGTAACGCCAGGACATGATAAAAGAAATTGAAAGGGTCGCTTTTTTGAAAAAAAGCTTGGCAAAAAACTTTTACTTTCGCTCATACTCTCATACGTTAGGCTGTTATAAGCTCGAAGAGCGGCTTTAAAGCATAAACAGGCTTTATATTTGATGGAAACGCTCACCCCCGACCCGTGGAATGGGTCGGGGGTTTTGTTAAAGTGCTTTTGTCAGCTATGGTCGCATTTACTTTATTCCTCACCGGACTATAAAAAGCGCAGGCGAAAAACTGCCATGTGGCATATGGCAGTTTTTCAGCAGAGTAGCGGCAGCTCCAAAAGCTGACGGCAGCAATCAGAGCAGCCCTTACCAGAACTAAAAAGCTCGGCGTGCCTTGCCGAGCTTTTTACCGCATCCTTTTATAATATTGGAAAAAATAAAACTACAAATTCCCATTGCCGGCAAAATCACTAAAACCAAACCCCCGACCCATTCCACGGGTCGGGGGTTGAGCGTTTCCATTTGATCTTACTCCAATTCATACTATAAAGCTGCTCTTCGAGCTCACCAAAGCCTAACGCATGAGAGTATGAGCGAAATGAAATTTAAATCACGCTATATAGCCGCTCTTCGAGCTCACCAAAGCCTAACGCATGAGAGTATGATCGAAATTAAAAGTCTTTGCCAAGCTTTCTTCAGAAAGCGACCCCTTCAATTCTTTTAATCAGATATTAGTGCGGTATCGCCTTTAGTCGTAACAGCAAAGTGCCACAATTGTAATATTATCATGACTTCCGTTATCCAGTGCCAGCTTTACCAGCTTTTCCAGCCTCCTGGGGAGTGATGCGGGAAGTGCCAGTATATCCTCCATCTCGGTACAGGACACAAAATCAGAAAGTCCGTCCGAACAGATAAGAATAACATCTCCGTAATCCATTATTTCCCCCAGATCCTGTATATCCGGTTTGGGATCGGTGGAGTTGTTGCCCATAACTGGAAATATGATATTCTTATGCTTATGAGTCTTTTTCTGTGCTGCGGTTATGGTACCCTCCTCATAGAGAAGCTGTACCAGTGACTGATCTCTGGAAAGCTGTCTTATATCTCCGCTGCGATAGCGGTACATTCTGGAATCACCCACATTGACTGTATAGATATTTTCTGTTTCATCAATGGCAATAGCGCAAAGGGTGGCTTGCATATTCTGGGTCTTTTTGTCCTTCTTTCCCAGGGTATTCAGATCCTTATGGATCTTCAGCACAGATTTTTTCAGATTCACCTTGGAGCTGAAATTCACACGGCTGAGAAACTCCATGCACTTTTGGGATGCAAGTTCACCGCAGCTCTCGCCCGAGACCCCATCTGAAACGGCAGCAATAAACGGCGCATCCATCATAGCGTTCATATCGCCTTCGGTCATTACTCTGCCGCCGATCATGTATGCGTCCTCGTTATGATCCATAATTCCTTTGTCTGTTATTCCACAACAGTAGTACACTTTATTACCTCTTTTTGCTCTTTTATTGATGTCCCAATTAAATCTTGAAGATTTATGCGAAGAATATGCCCCAAGGGCATTTGCATTTCTATCCAAATTATAAATT
>CACZQG010000104.1 GCA_902783235.1 uncultured Ruminococcus sp. | reverse complement strand
TTTTCGCTTTCTTTGCCAGCGTTTCTTTGCCGAATAGCAAAGAAATGCTGAAACAAATGCTAACAAATAAAATAGAACCATCCGTAAACAATATGAATATGAAATGCTGAAACAAATAAAAACATAATGAACAGAATCATCCGTAAACAATAAAAATAAGAAATTCCAAATAAGAATTAAAATCTTTTGATTCATTATACCACAAAGCCGTATAATTGTCAACAAAAAATCTACAGAAAAATTATTTTTTATCCATTTCCGACAAAAAGCAAAATGCTCCATGCAGCAATTTCACGGTAATCATATATTGTCTGTATTATTTCTGTATCTCAATTGCAAATTCGCCCTCATTGTTCACCTTGAGCTTCAGGGTCTTTACGTATCTTGTACAGAAATTTTCCATTTCCTTCATAGTAGCAGTGATCTTAGTCTCCTCATATATCTTATGGGTAAGTTCCAATGGTTTTTCACCGCATATGTCGGGAAGATGCTTTTCCAGCTCAGCAAAAAGAACAGCCTTTTTAAGCTCCTCCGTACCGGCAGTACAAAAGTCATCAATAGAGCAATAGTATATACCATGCTGTGACATGGCGTTTTTTATATCAAACCCGCATTTTTCGTATTCATACATTACGAGAAAATGGGCATCGGGAAGGCTTTCTATAAGTCCCCAAAAATCTGAATCGCTGGATACAATAATAAAAGATGTTATACCATTTTTATAAAAATCAGTTACAACGCTTGCGGTCATACGTACATCTACCAGCGATTTTCTGTCTGTAACACGATCTATCTCTATGTGCTCTGTGGGTATCTGGGTGAATTTTGACAGCCAGTCCCAGCCGGCAGTAGTATTGGGATCATCATACAAGGTGATCTTTTCGATCTTGGAAAGCTCATCACGGTTAAGACCCTTCAGAACACTATACAGCTTGTACGGATTTGAGTTTTCACAATCAACAGCAATAGCAGATTTTTCGGTACTGTCTATAAATTCATAGATATTATTTCTTGTTTCCTCATCAGCATCACGATATTTGGACTGGTCTGAAAAATAATCATTATGCTGACCATATATTATTTTTAAAAATTTACGGTCTGAATAAACTATACTGCCTACTTCCTCTGGCTGCCAGTGTATGTACATCTGAAAAGGATAATTTTCAATATTCGCCATGTATTTGGTAAATTCCTTTTTCATTACACCTTCTCTGCTGTATTTAGGAACATAAAACAGATCCCGTATGTAATCCCAGTTTAGCCAGTCATAATATAAATGACTGCATTTGTCAATATTCTCATTAATAAGCTTTGTCATATCCTGAACATATGACTCTGACCTATAATTCGCTTTAATTATGGTAAAGCCCCATTTCTCCAGCTGTTTGATATTGTCATGGTCATACCATTCAAGGGAATTAAGATTTTTCAATTCATAGCGCATAGCCTGATCGGTTTTTTTGAATTTCTGCATAAGCACTGTTCTTATCTTACATAAATATCTGATAACAGTAGCATCCTGATCCTTAGACAACTCCTCCAGCAGCTCTGTACATTCCGGATAGCTGGACATAAGAGCAGATTTTCTGACACCTATCATGTACGCTATAGTGGCAACTACTTCTTTTGTATCAACAGTCAAGTTGATCCCTCCTGTTCAATTTTAAAATAATATTTTAATTAATGTCGTTGCATAGCGTGATAAGCTTGATTGATCACGTTGCGGCGACGGTGACCATTCCGGAGAGCTTCGCTCCTCATGGCTATAATTTGATATTTACAATTTACACCTCCTTTTCCAATAATACAATTATATCATAAAATACTTTTTTTTACAATGAAAATTTTGTGAAAGAAATGAATTATGCTGCCAATTTTGTAAAACCTCATATTTCAAAAATATTGCGATGTGAACGTCACCGCTGACATCTACGCCGATGTTCTGCGAAAAACAAAAGCCCGAACTGCCGAACAGATCGAGCTGTGCCTTGCATAAAGGCAAATAAAAACCTCCCTGCGTGAACAGGGAGGTAATTGACTTGACCAATAGTTGACCTAAAAGCTTTGGAACGCTCGCAAAGTGCGTAGATACGCAAATTTTGAGGTGTGTGTTTATCTCTTTGAGAACTGAGGAGCACGACGTGCAGCCTTGAGACCGTATTTCTTTCTTTCCTTCATTCTCGGGTCACGAGTGAGGAATCCTGCCTTTTTAAGTTCAGGACGAAGCTCCTGATCAAACACGAGAAGTGCTCTGGAAATACCGTGTCTGATAGCACCTGCCTGACCTGTTACGCCGCCGCCTGCAACTGTACAAACGATATCAAACTTTTCAGTTGTGCTTGTAAGCTCCAGAGGCTGACGAACGATGAGCTTCAGTGTTTCAAGACCGAAATATTCATCGATATTTCTGCCGTTGATAGTTATATTACCCGAACCGGGGTAAAGTCTTACTCTTGCTACGGAGTGCTTTCTTCTGCCGGTACCGTAGTAGTATTTGCTTTTTGATTCGTACATTTATGCCGCCTCCTTATTATAATGCATAAGCTTCAGGCTTCTGAGCCTCGTGCTTATGAGCTGCGTCTCTGTAAGTTCTGAGACGCTTCAACTGTGTTCTTCCCTGTGAGTTATTGGGGAGCATACCGTTTACAGCTATCATCATAGCCTTTTCGGGCTTTGTTTCCATGAGCTCCTTGTAGGATACGGACTTAAGACCGCCGATCCAGCCTGTGTGCCAGTAGAACTTCTTGTTTTCGAGCTTCTTGCCTGTGAGAACTGCCTGTGAGCAGTTGATGATGATTACATGATCTCCGCAGTCTGCATGGGGTGCATAAGTAGGCTTATGCTTACCTCTCAGAATGTGAGCTGCCTGTGCTGCCACACGTCCCAGGGGCTTGCCGGCAGCGTCCAGTACATACCATTTGCGGCTTATTTCAGCCTGCTTGGGCATATAAGTTGACATAATTTCTTCCTCCATTGTTTTTTATTTCGCCGAGCCGGTACAGACGGGTCATTCTGTACACGGTTTGCCGCTTCGCAAGTATGCGGCTCTCTGACATTACCTGAATATTATATCACAGCTTCAAAGCAATGTCAATACTTATTTTGCCGAAATTTTAATTTATATCCCTTAAACGCTCTTTTTCTCTCTGTATTTCTCCTTATCTCTTGATTTCTTGAATTTCATTTTGTTTTTCGTCAATCACCTTTACCTTATTCATGCAACATTTTGATAATAATGTTACATTTTTCTCATATGTAAATAAAGTAAAAAAATTATTTTAATTTTTAGTATGTTTTTTTTATAAAAAATACTTGATTTTTTTTTCGTTTTGGGTTAAAATATTAAATGGAAGCTTTTACCGAAAGGGGAGATATATTTGGAAAATGTTATCGATAAGATCTTAGCGATAGACAGAAATGCTCAGGAAAAGCTGGATGAAGCTAAACGAGAGGCACATCTTATCCATCAGAGAGCCGAAAAGGAATGCCGGGTCATAAGGCAGGATATTGAAGAAAATACCCAAAAGCGCATAGCTCGGATGGAAGCAGACCGCAGGGATGAAAGCCGGAAGCAGATCCTTGACCTTTCAGAGCACTACAAAAAAATGACGGAGGATATGAAAAAGAGATATGACAGCAGCCATGTCATGATCGAAGACACAATATTCTCCGAGATAACAGGTGTGAAAAAATGAATGCTTCAAAAAATGCAACAGTCACCAGGGTGAGGGCTGTATACGGCAAACGCCTTATGGAGAAGGACTACAACGAGCTGTGTACCAGAAAGCGTGTTGCCGAGGCTGCCGAGTATCTAAAGCGCAGCACCTACTATGGGGATGCTTTTAACGGCATAGATACGTCCTCTATACACCGTGGCCATCTTGAATCCCTGCTTCAGAAGGCATTTTACGACAGGTATGAAAAGCTGTGTGATTTCCAGCAGCTCAGCGGCGAGCCATTCTACAATTTTCTGCTCATAAGGACTGAGATAAGAGAACTGCTCAAGGCTATACTTTATCTCAATAACGAAAAGGAGGACGTTTACATCGAAACGCTCCCCGCCTTTTTTGTTAAGAAGGCGACCTTTGACCTTATTGAGCTGGCAAAGGCAAAATCCTTCAGGGAAATGCTGGGGGTGGTGAGAAATACCCCCTATTACAGCATACTCAGCGGAATAGAAACAGACAAAAACGGTATAGTGCCGTATACTGTATGCGAGGTAGCTTTAAGAAGCTATTACATGAGCTGGCTGAACAACACCGCCAGGGAGCAATTCCGTGGAAGCGGAAGAGATGAGCTTATAAGGCTTATTAATGTCCAGACGGATATAATCAATATCATCAATGCCTATCGTATGAAAAAATACTTTGGGTGGGACGGTGAAAGGATAAAAAAGCACAGTCTCCCCTTCTATGGGCGCATCAGCCGTAAAAAGCAGGCAGATCTGTTTGAATCGGCGGATACCGATGAGTATATCCGCACACTTAAAACTACCGTCTACGGACGGCAGATGGACGGACTTTATGAAGGAATGGAAAGCTCCAGATTTGAGGCTGAGCTGTATCGTCTGCAATGCCGTATGGCTAAAAGAGCACTGCGCTTTTCAGACAGTGCCGCTGTGAGTCTGTATGCCTTTATGCACCTTTGTGAAGTAGAAGTAAACAACATCGTAACCATAATCGAATGCATACGATATGAAAAAAGCATACCGTATATGCAGGAATTATTGGTAATATCATGATCTGAGGAGGTGGTTCGATGTCAATAGAAAAAATGGAATATGTGAGTCTGGCAGGTATGGCTCACGAGCTGGACAGGACGCTGGAAAAATGTGTTGAAAGCGGCTGCTTCCACATATGTGATCCTCCTTCCGATGAGCGTGAGGGAGTACGCAGACCGGAGGGGGAAAATCCTTATAAAGAGCTTTTGAAGCGCATCATAGCTGTTGATACCGGGTCTATGATCGAATTCAGCGGAAGGGATCCTCATGATCCCAGATACCTGGATGAATTGAAGCTCCGGCAGGACTTTGAAGCTGCTGAGCAAAGACTTTTGCAGGACAATAAGGAAATAACTACACTTCAGGATAAAAAAGAGGAATATGAACAGGCACTTATGCAGCTGTCGCACCTGAAGGGTATGAACATCGACGTTGAGGGACTGTTCAACTGTAATCATATAAAGCTTCGCTTTGGACGGCTGCCCAACGAGAGTGCTGTCAAGCTTTCCTACTACAGTGACAAGGAACTTATATTCGTAAGCTACGACGATGACGGAGCTTACAAATGGGGCTTTTATTTTGCCCCCAAGGATAAAATGGAAGAGGCTGACAGGATATTCAAGAGCCTCTACTTTGAGAGAATATGGCTGCCCGACTTTCTCCGCAGCACTCCCGAAAAGGAAACGGAAAGACTTGAAAAGCTTGTTTCCGATCTGAACAGGGAGATCGCTGAAAAGCAGAAGACAAGGGAAGACTATATTGAAAGTGTAAAGGATGACCTCAGCGGCTGGTTCTGTCGTATCAAATATCAGTATGATATATACGAGCTGAGGAAATATGCACTTATTTATAAGGATAAGTTTGTTCTGACAGGATATGTTCCCAAAAGGGAAATGGATCGGTTTACCGCAATTACCGATACTCTCGGAACAGTGGATGTGGTGGACAAGCCTGCTGAAAACACACGGGATCAGAAGGTACCTATAAAGCTTCGCAATAACAGATTTGAAAGACCCTTCTCCATGTTTGTTGAAATGTACGGTCTTCCCTCCTACGGAGGATTCAATCCCACCACTCTGGTAGCAATAACCTATACCCTTATGTTCGGCATAATGTTCGGCGACCTGGGACAGGGACTGGTGGTATCCATTATAGGATTTATCATTCAGAAAAAAACCGGCAATAAGCTGGGAGGTATACTGGGACGAGTTGGTATTTCCAGCGCCTTCTTCGGACTTATGTACGGATCAGTGTTCGGATTTGAAGAGCTGCTGGATCCGGTGTACAAATGGATAGGACTTGCGCACAAGCCTATTGAGGTAATGAAACAGGAAAGCACCATGCCAATACTGATGGGTGCTATATGCATCGGTGTGGTCATAATCATAGTTTCCATTATCATAAACATATTTGAATCCTTCAGACATAAAAATCTGACCGAAGCGGTCTTCGGCTGCAACGGAATATGCGGACTTGTGCTGTTCTGCTCACTTCTGGCCGGTCTGGGTCTTATGATGCTGGCTGACACAAATCTGTTCACCCTGCCCTACGTACTGGGACTTATAGTTCTGCCCGTAGTGCTCATGTACTTCCGTGAGCCCCTCGGCTGTCTTATATCCGGCAAAAAATACAAGCTGGAAGGCGGCATAGGAGATTATATAGCCACCAACTTCTTTGAGGTATTTGAATTCCTTCTGGGATATGCTACCAATACCCTCTCATTTGTAAGAATAGGCGGTTTTATCTTTTCCCACGCCGGAATGATGTCGGTCGTAATGCTGCTGTCCGAAAATGCTGCAGCAGGTGCATCGCCCATAGTTATTATAATAGGCAATCTGTTCGTAATGGGAATGGAAGGACTTATAGTCGGAATACAGGTGCTCAGGCTCGAGTTTTATGAGGTATTCTCACGTTTCTATGACGGTGACGGTGAAGCCTTTGAGCCTGTAGCAATCAGCTATGATACGAATATTGAATAATTACAAAGCCGTGATATACGGCAGAAATGGAGTTTGTCATGAATATTATTGAAATTATGCTTATCCCTCTGTTTGCAGTAGCAATGCTGATACTGCCAATGGTATACGTTCTCAGAAGAAAAAATAAGCCCGGTGCTGCAAAGAAAGCATTTGCCGTAAACATCTGCTCCTTCTTTTCAATGCTTGCCCTGGCTGTGATCCTTCCTATCGGAGGATTTGTAAGTGCTGCCGGTGATGCAGCAGAAACAGCCAAGGCAATAAGCGATGCAGGTCTTGGTTATATCGCAGCAGGCCTTTCAGTTGGTCTGGGTTCCATAGGATGCGGTATCGCCGTTGGTTCAGCTGCTCCTGCGGCTATCGGTGCGGTAGCTGAGGATCCAAAGGCATTTTCCAAGGCACTTATCTTTGTGGCTCTGGGTGAAGGTGTTGCACTTTACGGCTTCCTTATCTCCTTCATGATACTCAGCAGACTTTGATACGGAGAAAAAAATGAGATTCTATCTTATAAGTGACAATATTGATACCCATATGGGTATGCGGCTTGCAGGGATAGAGGGCTGTGTTGTACATGAGCCTGATGAAGTAAGACAGGAGCTTGAAAAGGCAATAGCCGACAAGGAGACCGCCGTCATACTTATGACAGAAAAGCTGGTAAAGCTGTGTGATGAGCTGGTTTACGATATAAAGCTGAAATACAGATCCCCCCTAATAGTCGAGATACCCGACAGACACGGCACATCTCATATAAGTGAAAACCTTAACAGATATGTAAGTGATGCCGTTGGAATCAAACTGTAAGGAGGCGCAGCAATGGCGGAAAACAATGCGGAAAAGCTCCAACGCTTTACAAAGTCGGTAGAAGCCGATATTGTAAAGCAGTCAGAACAGATGAAAAATGCAGCCGAGGAAGAATATGCCGAGGCTATAAAGGCTGCAAAGGAAAACGCTGATCGTGAAGCCTATGAAAAGATCAATAAAGCTGAAAATGCCATAAATGCAAAATACAGGAGAGAACAGGCACTTGAAGAGCAAAAGCTGCGGCGTGAGCATCTGCTCACACGCCAGGAGCTGAAAGAAAGTGTTATGGAAAATGTAAGAAAACGGCTGCTGAGCTTTATGGAAACAAGTGAGTATCCCTCCTGCCTGCTGGATATGCTCAAGGGCGAGGATCTGAAGGAGGCAGTGGTAATGCTTTCAGACAGAGACATGAAATACGCTCCGGAGATCAAAAAGCAGTTCGGTGTTGAAGCGGAAAAAGACAGCAGTATACTTCTGGGCGGTCTTTCCATTGCATATAAAAACAGTGATGTTATGATAGACAAGACCTTTGACAGTATGATGGAAGAGCAATCATCACTGTTTTCATCAAGATTTAGTTTTGAACGGGAGGAAGCTGTAAATGGATAACAAGATATATTCTATAAACGGTCCCGTTGTAAAGCTGAAAAATACCAGGGATTTCTCTATGCTGGAAATGGTGTTCGTGGGAAACAAAAAGCTTATCGGTGAGGTTATAAGCGCCGATTCATCAGAGACTACCATTCAGGTTTACGAGTCCACATCGGGACTGAGACCGGGTGAGCCTGTGGTGGGTACAGGTGCTCCCATGAGCGTAACTTTAGGTCCCGGCATAATATCCAATATATTTGACGGTATACAAAGACCTCTGAGAGATATAAAGGAAATATCGGGAAGATATATTGATGACGGTATTGAAGCAAATCCCATTGATGTTCAAAAGCAGTATGATGTTACATTGAAGGTTAAGGTGGGAGATGAGCTGACAGGCGGCAGCATATATGCTTCCTGCCCCGAAACACCGATAATAACCCATTATTGTATGCTGTCACCGCTCCTTGAAGGCAAGGTGACCTGGACAGCTCCGGATGGCAAATACAAGGTAAACGATACAGTATGTAAAATAGAGGACAGCAGAGGTGAGACCCACGAGCTTACCCTATGTCAGAAATGGCCCATCAGAACACCCAGACCTGTAGTTGAGCGTATGCCTATCTCAATGCCCCTTATCACAGGTCAGCGTATAATCGATACTGTACTTCCCATAGCAAAGGGCGGCACAGCAGCTATCCCGGGAGGCTTTGGCACAGGCAAGACCATGACCCAGCATCAGCTGGCAAAATGGTGTGATGCGGATATAATCGTATACATCGGCTGCGGTGAGCGCGGCAATGAAATGACACAGGTACTGGAGGAATTCTCACAGCTTATTGACCCCAAGACCCAGCGTCCTCTTACAGACAGAACAGTGCTGATAGCCAACACCTCAAATATGCCTGTAGCAGCCCGTGAGGCTTCTATCTATACAGGTATAACTCTTGCGGAATACTACAGAGATATGGGTTATCATATAGCTATAATGGCAGATTCCACCTCCCGTTGGGCAGAGGCATTGAGAGAGATCTCCGGACGATTGGAGGAAATGCCTGCTGAGGAGGGCTTCCCTGCTTATCTCCCTTCAAGACTTTCAGAATTCTATGAACGTGCGGGCTACATGAAAACTCTCAACGGCAAGGAAGGCTCGGTATCCATAATCGGTGCCGTATCCCCCCAGGGTGCTGACTTTTCAGAGCCGGTAACTCAGAACACCAAGCGTTTTGTACGATGCTTCTGGGCACTGGACAAATCTCTGGCATATGCCCGTCACTACCCGGCTATAAGCTGGACTGCCAGCTACAGTGAGTATGTAGGGGATCTTTCGGATTATTACAATAGGAATGCCGGTGAGGATTTCCTTCCCATGCGTCAGGAAATATCCAATATACTCATAGAAGAAAACAAGCTTATGGAGATCGTAAAGCTTATAGGCTCAGACGTTCTTCCCGACAGTCAGAAGCTGGTCATAGATATGGCAAGAGTAGTCCGTGTAGGATTTCTGCAGCAGAATGCATTCCACAAGGATGATACATTTGTTCCTCTGTCCAAGCAGAAGGACATGATGGACGCTATACTCACCCTTTACAAGAGAGCAGATGATGCTTTGAACAAGGGTGTCACCATGTCTGAGATAAGAGATACCGGAATGTTTGAGCGTCTTATCAAAATGAAATATGAAATACCCAATGACAAGCCAGAAATGTTCAATACATTAAAGGGAGATATAAATGCTGCATTTGATGAGATATGCAAAAAGGCAGCAGAAAGGAGCGGCGTATGAGTTTTTTGCAGTATAAGGGACTTAGTGAGATCAATGGTCCTCTTGTTGCCATAGACCATGTCAAGGACGTAAGCTATGATGAAGTCGCTCTTATAAAGCTGTCGGACGGCAGTGAACGCCCTGCACGAGTTGTGGAGATCTCTGGAGACAAGGCGGTATTACAGGTTTTTGACGGCACAAAGGGACTGTCCCTTCAAAACACTAAGACACGGTTTTCAGGCAAGCCTATGGAAATACCTCTTTCTGAAGAGATACTGGGAAGAGTATTCAACGGTTCCGGCAAGCCTATTGACGGTCTGGGTGACGTTTATCCGGAAAAATTCGCAGATATAAACGGCAAGCCTCTGAATCCCGTATCCAGAATTTATCCCGAAAACTACATCAGAACAGGTATATCCTCTATCGACTGTCTTATGACTCTTATCCGTGGACAGAAGCTCCCTGTATTCTCAGGCTCGGGTCTTTCACATAACAAGCTTGCCGTACAGATAGTCAGACAGGCACAGATAGCCGACAAGAATAATCAGGAGTTTGCTATAGTATTTGGCGCAATGGGTGTAAAAAATGACGTTGCGGATTACTTCAAGCGTTCCTTTGATGAAAGCGGCGTAAGGCAGAAGGTAGTCATGTTTATGAATATGTCCAATGACCCTATCATTGAACGTATACTAACTCCGAGATGTGCCCTGACAGCGGCGGAATATCTCGCCTTTGAAAAGAATATGCACATTCTTGTAATACTCACGGATATCACATCCTACTGCGAAGCACTCCGTGAATTTTCCTCCTCCAAGGGTGAGATCCCCGGCAGAAAGGGCTATCCCGGATATTTGTATTCCGATCTGGCATCACTCTATGAGAGAGCAGGTATTGCAGAAGGCTCCACCGGAAGTGTTACACAAATACCCATACTTACAATGCCAAATGATGATATTACTCATCCTATCCCCGACCTGACAGGCTACATTACCGAGGGTCAGATAGTTCTGGACAGAGGTCTGGATCAGACAGGTGTTTATCCTCCCGTATCAGTATTGCCTTCATTGTCCCGTCTTATGAAGGACGGCATAGGCGAAGGCTTTACAAGAGCCGATCACTCAGCAGTCGCAAACCAGCTGTTTGCGGCGTATGCAAAGGTCCAGGATGCCCGTTCACTGGCTTCCGTAATCGGTGAGGAAGAGCTTTCAGAGATAGACAGACAGTATATCGTATTCGGTGAGCAGTTTGAAAAGCACTTTATATGCCAGGGCTTTGACGAAGACAGACAGCTTGATGAAACTCTTGACTTGGGCTGGGAGCTGCTGTCACTGCTTCCCAGGTCGGAGCTTGACCGTGTGGATGATGAATTGCTGGAGCAGCACTATAATAATGAAAATGCAATAATGAAATTCCTGTCGGATACAGAGGAGTGAGAAAATGGCTGAACAAGTATTCCCTACCAAGGGAAACCTTATAAAGGCAAGAAAGACCCTCGCTCTGTGTAAAATGGGCTATGATCTTATGGATAAGAAGCGTAATATCCTTATCCGTGAGATGATGCAGCTGCTTGACAAGGCTCAGGTACTGAGAAGCACCGTAGAGGACACATATAAGCAGGCATATGCAGCATTACAGGAAGCTAACATCACTTTAGGCGTTATCGACAAGCTTGCGGAAAGTGTCCCGGTCGAAAACGGCATAGAGGTCACCTACAGAAGTGTTATGGGAGTGGATATCCCCGATGTCACCCTGAAAGAGCACGAGCCCTTTGTCCCCTACGGCTTCTACTCCACTAATTCTCAGCTGGATAAAGCCTATATCTCATTTACAAAGGTAAAGGAGATAACTGTAATGCTGGCTGAGGTGGACAACTCGGTATACCGCCTGGCTATAGCAATAAAAAAAGCTCAGAGAAGAGCTAATGCCCTCCAGAATATACTGATACCACGTTACGAGGAAATGGTGCGCTTTATCATTGACAGCCTTGAGGAAAAGGAAAGAGAAGAATTTTCACGCCTTAAAGTTATTAAATCCTTCAAGCTGAAAAAAAGTCTTGAAGCTTTGAAAAAGGAGAGCATCTGATGAAAAAGAAAGCTTTATCCCTGATCATAGCCTGCTATTGTGCTGTATTCCTCAGTGCCTGCGGAAAAAATGATTATACCCTGTACTTCTCCCTGAGTAATAAGAATACAGGAGAGCAGATAATGTCCCTGGAGGATGCACTGGTGATAGGCAACGAAATATGCAAAAAATACACCTCAAACCATACGCAGTCCAGTCATTTTTCGGATCAGACAAATGATGATGGTTCACTTAAATGTGACCAGATTGTCAATTATGAGATCCATGATATGTCCCGGGAGGATATGGACACATTAAAAGCAGAATTTGAAAAAGCCTTTCCCGAAACAAATATATCCATATATGAAAACTGATTTGATCCCCTTAGAGCAAATAACACAACGTGTAAAAGCTCCAAGGGGGTTTTTGTGTCATCACGCACAAGCCACAAAAGTAATAATGCTTAAAAGCAAAAGCAAATCCGCATCAAAGATGTACAAATCGCCAATAATTAATTAATTTCCCAAAAAGTCTTGACATTATTGGGATTTAGATGTAAAATAAAACTACTAAACAGATAGGATATATATGTCATTGAGCGGTGTTGCCTTAAATATATAGCCTGTCAAAATTCAGGATTGGAGGGCTCATCATGACAAAGGATCAGCTTGATGGTGCGATCTATGAAAAATATATTGCACCCACAAGGAATAAAAGAGAAAGCTCAATAGGCATTGAAATAGAAATGCCTATAATTGATCTTTCGGGGAATGCGGTCAGAGAAGAGATCGTTATTGATGCCGCCGATAGATTTCGTGAGCATTTCAGCTTTGAGATATCATCACAGGATGATAATGGTAATGTAAATTCCATGACGGACAAAAACTCAGGTGATAACCTTTCCTTTGACTGTTCATATTCCAATCTTGAGTTGTCATTCGGCAAGGCAGGTGATCTCAATGAGGTATACAAACGCTTTCTGATATACTACAAATATTTACAGAATATACTTTTATCTCAGGATTATACCCTGACAGGAATGGGTATAAATCCCAATTACAATATAAATCATAATTTACCTGTCCCCAATGAACGCTATCGTATGCTGTACCATTACCTGCATACCTATCAAAAATATGAAGATATTATAAATATGCGTTTTCACAAGCACCCTGACTTCGGAACATTCACAAGTGCATCTCAGGTACAGCTTGATGTAAACCATGACAAGCTTATAGACACGCTGAACGTATTCACAATGCTGGAACCGTATAAATCGGTTTTGTTTGCCAATTCCTATCTTCCCGAATACCCCGACTATCTCTGCTCCCGGAATATGCTGTGGGAAAGAAGTATGCAGGGGTATAATCCCCACAATGTAGGTATGTTCTCCAAAAGGCTGGATGGCATTGATGAGCTTATCGAATACATAAAATCCCAGTCCATATACTGCATCATGCGTAACGGAAAATATATAGATTTCACTCCTACGACAGTCAGGGATTATTTTAAGCTTGACAGGATAAAAGGAGAATACTTTGACGGCAATGCATACAACAGTACAGTATTCTCGCCTCATGACGGCGATCTGGAGTATCTTCGCACATTCAAGTTTGAGGATCTCACATTCCGTGGCACCATTGAGTACCGCAGTTCATGCACTCAGCCGATAAAGGACATAATGACAGTAGCAGCTTTCCATCTGGGACTGTCGGACAGGCTGGAGATCCTATGGAAAATGATAACCCGGGATAATACTATATACTCCCACGGTTATACCGCTACAGAGCTTCAGGATATGCTTTCAAAGCGTGAGATACCCGGCTTTATCAGCAAGCAAGGACTCTCAAATCAGCTTATCCGCATTCTTGATGTTGCCTTTGATTCATTAAAGAAAAGAAACAAGGGTGAAGAACGATTTCTTGCGCCGCTATACGAGAGGGCACAACGGCTTGTCAATCCTGCTAAGGCTATGATAAACGGCATTGAAAAAGGTACACCTGTAAGAGAATTTATAGAAAAATATGCAGAGATCTGATCCCCTGATGCCATTTAAGGAGCATACAGTATGATAAATGAATTGTTTTACAAGGGAAGCTTCGGACTTGAACGTGAGACTATGCGTGTGGACAGAAGAAAAAGACTTGCTGTCACCCCTCATCCCTTTGAGGAGAGCCGTAACATCACAAGAGATTTTTGTGAAAGTCAGACAGAGCTTATAACTCCTGTATGCAGCAGCGTCCACGAGGTCATGAAGGAGCTTGAAAAGCTTGATAAAAAGGTCAGGACTGAGCTTGATATGATTGGTGAAGATCTGTGGCTGTATTCAAATCCTCCTATATTTGAAAAAGAAGCGGATATAAACCTTGCAGATTTTAAGGGAAATAATCATGACAAGAAGCTATACAGGGAGCAGCTGGAAAAAAGGTATGGCAAGCGTCTTATGCTGTTTTCAGGCATTCATTTCAATTTTTCCTTTGATGACGAGTATCTGAAAAGCTTGTATGACGGAGATGATTTTCCCTCCTGGCGTGACAGCTTTTATCTGAAGCTATATAAGCAATTGAGCATATACAGCTGGCTTCCCCTGCTTCTAACTGCTGCAAGTCCCATATATGACCGTTCACTTGATAAAGACGGAGCTTCGGGAAAGGTTATGAGCAAGTATTCCTCTATGAGAAACAGTGAAAGAGGCTACTGGAATGAATTTGTACCCATCCTGAGATTTGAAAGCCTTAGTGCTTTCACTGAGAGCATTAAGGAATACATCAATAAGGGTATGCTGCTTACAGCAAGTGAATTATACCTTCCCATACGACTAAAGCCAAAAGGTGAAAACAATATAGATAATTTCAAAAACGGGATCAGTCATATTGAGCTGAGAATGTTTGATATTGATCCCATGCAGCCCCTGGGAATAGATGAAATGGATCTTGAATTCACACATTTCTTTATCATGTATCTTTCATTGCGTAAGGATATACGGTATACACAGGAAATGCAGGAGCAGGCTGTTGAGGATCATAAAAATGCTGCACTCTACGATCTTACGGATGTTTATATCGGTGATGAATCCATACTGGCAAAGGCAGAACAGATACTGGATGATATATCCGGCTTTTTCGGGGATGACAGGGTATCCGAAGTAATAGAGCATGAAAAAAGAAAGCTGAAAAACAGGATCTGTGAAAGGATCTCACAACTTAAAATGTAGGCGGTGATAAAATGTGTGAGCTGTTGGGATTTTCGGCAGCAGAGAAAACAGATATAAGGGAGTATTTAAGATCATTTTACTCCCACAGTGATCTCCACCCCCACGGATGGGGAATGATGTATGAGGATGGTCTGCGCTGTGTTGTAAAGGAATCCGTAAAGGCAAATGAAAGTATATTGCTTCCGGAGATCATAAATAATATGCCGGATCAAAAATGCACTCTTGCACATATCCGATATGCCACTGTGGGAAGGATAAAGGAGGAAAACTGTCACCCATTCACAGCAGAGGACAACTCGGGCAGAGAATGGACAATGATACACAACGGTACTATCTATTCGGGCGGCACCACATATCGCTACTATCAAAAGCAGCAGGGAGACACTGATTCGGAAAGACTGTTTCTTGCTTTTATAGACAATATGAATGACAGACTCAGCCATAAGGATATGAACGAGCGTGAGCGCTTTGCAGCGGTCAGCAGCTTTATAGCACAGCACGCACCAAGAAACAAGCTGAATCTGATACTGTATGACGGAGATCTTCTGTATGTTCACAAAAATCTGAAAAACACAATGAGCTATAAAAAAACAGACAGGGGAATGATCTTTTCCACACATCCTCTGGATAATACGGGCTGGGCACCCTTTCCTATAGCCCAGACTATAGCATACAATAAAGGCACAGAGGTCTACCGTGGAGAACGGCACAAGGGTGTATTTGTACCGTCACTGGAATATATAACTTCGTTGGATGCAATGAATATATGATCTGTAAGAAAGGTTAAAAGATATGGCAGAATTATTGGAAATAAGATCCCTCAACGCCGGAATAGAGGGCAAAGAGCTTTTACACGATATATCCCTGAGTGTTTCACAGGGGGAGACCCACGTTCTTATGGGGCAGAATGGTGCCGGCAAGTCAACCCTGGGAAGTACTATTATGGGCAGTCCGGAATATAAGGTCACAAAAGGCAGCATTATCTTCGACGGTGAGGACATAACCCTTGACTCCCCTGATAAACGTGCTGTAAAGGGCATATTCATGTCCTTTCAGAACCCGGTGGAAATACCCGGGATAACCCTTTCGGAATTTCTGCGAAATGCTCTGGAGCATATCACAGGCGAAAAGATCAAGCTATGGGATTTTAAAAAGAAGCTGAACTCCGCTATGGAAATACTGGATATGGACAGATCCTACGCTGACCGTGAGCTGAATACCGGATTTTCAGGAGGAGAAAAAAAGAAAGCCGAGATCCTGCAGCTGCTAATGCTCCGACCCAGGCTTGCTATTCTTGATGAGACTGATTCAGGACTGGATGTAGACGCTGTAAAAACTGTTTCCAGAGGAATTGAAGAATACAGGAAGAACAGCAGCGGAACACTTATTATCATCACCCACAATTCACGGATACTGGATGAGGTACATTTGGATAAGACTCATATACTCATGAACGGCAGGATCGTTAAAGAGGGTGACGGCAGTCTTGCAGCTCATGTTCTGGAAAACGGATTTGAAAAATACATTAATAAGGACGATATAGCATGAAAGAAAAAACACAGCTTAATGATATTGACCGTTCCATATACGATTTCCGCTATGATGAGGACAAAGAAGATTTCCTTGACAGCGGTATCACCCCTGATATAATCAAAGAAATATCACAGGAAAAAAACGATCCCCAATGGATGAGGGAGTTCAGATTAAGCTCTCTGGAAATATATAAAAAAACACCTATGGTAAAATGGGGACCCTCTATAGACGGACTTGATGTAAACAACATAGTGACTTATATCCGTCCCAAAAGCCGAATGAATACAGAATGGGATAATGTTCCCGACAATATTAAAGAGACCTTTGAAAAGCTGGGTATCCCCAAAGCCGAGCGTGAAAGTCTGGCAGGAGTGGGAGCGCAGTATGACAGTGAGCTGGTGTATCACAATGTAAGAAAGGAAGTAGCACAGTCGGGAGTAGTATATACCGATCTGGAAAGTGCCATGCACGACCCACTGTATGCAGATATCATACGTTCTCACTTTATGAAGCTGGTTCCCCCCACCGATCATAAATTTGCTGCACTCCACGGTGCTGTATGGTCAGGCGGTTCCTTCGTATATGTACCAAAAGGAGTACATCTGGATATACCCCTGCAATCCTACTTCCGGCTCAATGCAAAAGGTGCAGGACAGTTTGAGCATACACTTATCATACTGGAGGAGGACAGCTCACTTCATTTTATTGAGGGCTGCTCTGCTCCCAAATACTATGAGGCAGGACTTCATGCCGGCTGCGTAGAGCTGTTTGTGGGAAAGAATGCCAAGCTGAGATATTCCACAATAGAAAACTGGTCAAAAAATATGTTCAATCTGAATACCAAAAGGGCAATAGTGGAAGAAAACGGCAGGATAGAGTGGGTATCCGGCAGCTTCGGATCCCATGTGTCCTATCTTTATCCCATGAGTATACTCAACGGAAGAAAAGCATCGGCAGAGTTTACGGGTATAACCTTTGCCGGTGAGGGACAGAATCTGGATACGGGAGCTAAAATAGTTCACAATGCTCCCGAGACCTCCTCTTATATGAATACCAAATCCATTAGCAAATCGGGAGGCATAAGCACATTCCGAAGTGCGGTGACCATAAATGAAAAAGCAGAGGGCAGCAGATCCTCCGTAAGCTGCGAATCTCTCATGCTGGATCGTATATCACGCTCGGATACAATACCTGTTATAGATGTCAAAACAGACAAATGCGATGTGGGGCATGAAGCAAAAATAGGACGTATAAGCGATGAAGCCGTGTTCTACCTTATGTCAAGAGGTCTTGATGAGGAAAATGCCAAAGCCATGATAGTCAGGGGCTTTGCCGACAATGTATCCAAGGAGCTTCCTCTTGAATATGCCGTTGAAATGAATAATCTTATCGGACTTGAAATGCACGGAAGCATTGGCTGAGGAGGGCAACATGGAAAAAGTAAAACTCAATAAGCTGCCTGTTCCCACCTTTGGAAGATCAGGCGTAAATTATACGGAAAGAGAAATAAACAGCTTTGAAGCGGAGAATCTGACTGTAGAAAACAATGACAGCAAAAAGCTGATACAATATATAGACACTACCCGGACATTTGAAACAAGACTTACAGTAGGCAGCGGTGCTAAGGCACGGCTTGTGCAGATATTTCACAATAGCGGACAGACAGTCTCCCGACTGGATGCCGTACTGGAAGATAATGCAAAGCTGGAGCTTATCCAGCTTTACCTCGGAGATGATACGGTAAGCGAGATCAATACACGGCTGAAGGGGGAAAATTCCGAATTTTCTGCTGATATAGCATACAGTCTTGATAAGAATGACACACTGGACATAAACATGATAGCTGAGCATTATGGCAGAAAAAGCAGCTCGCAGATAAATGTAAGCGGAGTACTGAATGACAGTGCTGCCAAAACCTTCAAAGGAACTATCGACTTTAAACACGGAGCGGTTGGTGCCAAGGGCAGTGAACAGGAGGAAGCACTTCTCCTGAGTGAAAAGGTACACAACAGGACTGTACCGGTGATCCTGTGTGCGGAAGAGGATGTACAGGGAAGTCACGGGGCAAATATAGGACGGATCGACGAGAAGCTTATATTCTATATGCAGTCAAGGGGAATGTCAGAAGAAAGCATATACAGGCTTCTGGCAAGATCAAAGCTTGAAAGGATCATCAGATCCATAGAGGATGATGATACGGAAAAACGCATATACAATACCTTGGAGTGGGAATATGAACAGTAAGGGCTATAAAAAAGACTTTCCGGTGTATCAGAAATATCCGGATCTGGTCTATCTTGACAATGCAGCTACATCACAGAGACCCCAATTGGTCATAGATGCAGTGAATGAATATTACGCCAATGAAAACGCCAACCCCTTCAGAGGGATATATGAGCTTAGCGATATATCCACAAAGGCTTATGAAAACGCAAGAGAGACCGTAAGAGGATTTATTGGTGCCAAAAGCATAAGGGAGATCATATTTACAAGAAATACCACCGAGAGCCTGAATCTTATAGCTTATACCTATGGGCGTGATAACATTGATAAAGGCGACGAGATACTTGTGTGTATCTCCGAGCATCATTCAGACCTTCTGCCCTGGCAAAGACTGGCTCATAACACGGGAGCAGTTTTAAAATACCTGGAATGCAGCGAATCCGGAGAATACTCTGTACAGGATCTGAAAAATGCTCTTACCCCTCATACCAGGCTGTTTGCCATAGCACAGGTATCCAATGTTTTCGGACAAGCCAATCTCATCCGGGAATTTACGGATATATGTCACAGCAACGGAACTGTTGTGGTATGTGACGGTGCGCAGAGCGTATCACATATGCCTGTGGATGTAAAAGACCTGGGAGTTGACTTTTTTGCATTTTCAGGTCATAAGATGTATGCTCCCATGGGTATTGGTGTACTGTATGGCAGAGAGGATCTTCTGGAAAAAATGTCCCCCTTCCTGTACGGCGGTGAAATGATTGAATACGTTACAAGGGAGAATGCCACCTATGCTCAGCTCCCCCACAAATTTGAAGCGGGAACGGTTAACGTAGGCGGTGCTGTAGGGCTTGGCGCAGCAATAAAGTATATCAGCGGCATAGGCTTTGATGTGATACAGGAAAGAGAAAGACAGCTTACGTTAATGGCATTTGAAAAAATGCAGGAAATACCTCATATCAGGATAGTCGGCTCACCTGATCCCCAAAAGCATCACGGACTTATTACCTTTACGCTGGAGGGAGTTCATCCTCATGATGTGGGAGCTGTATTCGATGCAGATGGCATTGCCATCCGTGCAGGTCATCACTGTGCCCAGCCTCTTCATCAGTATTTGAAGATCCAGTCTACCGCAAGAATGAGCCTTGCATTTTATAATGACGAGAAGGATATTGAATCATTTATATGTACCCTGAAAACTATAAGAAGGAGAATGGGATATGACAGATAATTTTTACAATGAGATACTTATCGATCACAATCTTCACCCCTTGCATCTTCATGAGCTTCCATGTGCCACCTGTTCAAATGAAGGCATAAATCCCTCCTGCGGAGATCAGCTGTCTCTTCATCTGGTAATAGATAAGGACATCATAACCCAGGGCTCCTTTACAGGTGTGGGCTGTGCCGTTTCTCAGGCATCCACCGATATAATGCTGGATCTTATTATAGGCAAAACTCCCCAAAGAGCAATGGAGCTGTGTCAGCTGTTTTCAAAAATGATAAGCGGAGAGATCACAGAGGCAGAGCTGGAGGAATTGGAGGAAGCAGGTGCGCTTCAGAATATCTCTAAAATGCCTGCAAGGGTAAAATGTGCCATGCTGGGCTGGAATACTCTGAAAAAGCTGCTGGCTGAAAGTATATGAAACGCATACTTGTAGGGCTTTCGGGAGGAGTGGACAGCGCAGTTACAGCTTATCTGCTGAAAATTGCAGGTTATGATGTCATTGGCTTCACCCTTCGCACATGGGTCACAGAAGACGGCGAGGACAGCCGATGTTGTGAAATAGATGATGCAAGGGCTGCTGCGGATATGCTGGGTATCCCCTACTATGTCCGAAATTGTATGAGCGAATTCCGTACCCATGTTACTCAGCCATTTGTCAATGAATATGTCAACGGACTCACTCCCAATCCGTGTATAGTCTGCAACAGATATATCAAATGGGATAAAATGCTGGAAGCAGCAGATCAATTGGATGCGCAAATGATAGCTACAGGGCACTACGCAAATATAATCAGGCTTGAAAACGGAAGGTATACTGTAAAGACAGCTGACCATGCCGAAAAGGATCAGACCTATATGCTGTGCCGTCTTACCCAGGAACATCTTAGCAGGACTCTTATGCCCCTGGGAGGGCTTTCCAAGGTGCAGGTAAGGGAAATAGCAAAGCAAACAGGTCTGCCCTCAGCGGAAAAGCCTGATTCTCAGGAGATATGCTTTGTAACTCAGGGCGATCATAGAAGCTTTATTGAAAATAATTTTTCAGGTGAACTGCCCCCGGAGGGATATTTTAAAGATACCGAAGGGAATATAATAGGCAGGCACAGGGGTATATATCATTATACCATAGGACAACGACGTGGCCTCGGGCTTGCTCTGGGGTATCCTGCATATGTACAGAGAATAAACAGTAACGACAATACCGTTACCATAGGAGATGAAAAATGTCTTTATTCCCGTGAGATATACTGCACAGATATTTCCTTTATGGGAATAGAAAAAATGGTACCCGGCGAAAGCCTCAGATGCAATGCCGGAGTACGTTATCATCACAAGGCTCAGGAATGCACAGCTCAGATGCTTGAAAACGGGAAAATGCGTATACTGTTTGACAAGCCTGTCAGAGCCGCAGCAGCCGGACAATCGGCTGTATTGTACAATGAAAACGGCTGTATACTTTGCAGCGGTTTTATTATCTGAATAGTTTGAAAGGAATGATTTTTTATGTCAAATATTTATAAAGGAACACTGGATCTTATAGGAAAAACACCCCTTGTTGAGGTGATCAATGTTGAAAAGGAACTGGATCTTAAAGCAAACGTACTTGTAAAGCTGGAATATTTCAATCCGGCAGGAAGTGTTAAGGACAGAATAGCCAAAGCAATGATCGAGGATGCGGAAAACAAGGGCATTCTCAAGGAAGGCTCTGTTATTATCGAACCCACATCAGGCAATACAGGTATTGGACTGGCAGCTATTGCAGCTGCAAAGGGATACAGGATAATAATAACCATGCCGGAGACAATGAGTGTGGAGAGAAGAAATATTCTTAAAGCCTACGGTGCCGAGCTGGTTCTTACAGAGGGTGCAAAGGGTATGAAGGGAGCAATTGCCAAAGCCGAGGAGCTGTCTCAGGAGATACCCGGAAGCTTTATTCCGGGACAATTTGTAAACCCTGCCAACCCTGCTGTTCATAAAGCCGAAACAGGTCCTGAGATATGGAATGATACAGACGGTAATGTAGATATATTTGTAGCAGGTGTTGGTACAGGCGGTACACTTACAGGTGTAGGCGAATACCTGAAAAGTAAGAATCCCGAAGTTAAAATAATTGCTGTTGAGCCCGAAAGCTCACCTGTACTTTCTCAGGGAAAAGCCGGTGCTCACAAGATACAGGGCATCGGAGCCGGATTTGTACCTGATGTGCTGAACACTGACATATATGATGAGATAATAACCGTATCCAATGAACAGGCTTTCGATACAGCTAAACTGCTTGTTAAGAAGGAAGGAATATCCGTCGGCATCTCATCGGGTGCTGCACTTTATGGTGCCATAGAGCTGTCTAAACGGCCTGAGAACAAGGGCAAAACTATAGTTGCTATCCTTCCCGACAGCGGCGACAGATATTATTCCACTCCCCTTTTCACCGAGTAAAAAAAACGAATATAGTAAAGGCAACACCGCACAAAGATTGTGCGGTGTTGCCTTTATGCTATCGGAATCAGGATCTGTTTGTCCTGAACCTTCTGAGCTGCTGCTCCAGCACCTGAGTCTGACCCGAAAGCTCCTGAGCGCTGGCGGCAGACATCTGAGCCGTGGAAGCATTGCTGTTAACTGTATTTGACAGATCGGAAAGTCCGCTGTTGAGATTGGTAATATCCTTTGCCTGTTTTTCCGATGAAACAGCCACCTTTTCCGCAAGATCACTGAATTCATGTACAGCAGAATCCACTTCATTAAGCGATGATGTTACTGCATCATTCAGCTCCACACCTCTGTTAACAGCATCAACAGTTCTTCCTATCACCTTTACTGCGTCCTTTGCAGCTTCGGCAGACTTGCTTGCAAGGTTTCTGACCTCATCTGCAACCACGGCAAAGCCCTTACCTGCACTTCCGGCTCTTGCGGCCTCAACAGCAGCATTGAGAGCCAGGATATTTGTCTGGAATGCAATATCATCAATAAGCTTGGTAATGGACTGTATCTCCTCGGAAGCGTGTCTTATCTCCTCAATAGCACCGCTGAGATTATTCATGCTGGTGTTTCCGTTTTCCACAGACTTTACAGTTTTTCCTGCAAGTCCCTTCATACGGACTGTCATTTCAGCATTTGCGGATACATTATCATTAATATCATTAACAAGTCGTTCAAGTCCGTCCAGCGTATCTGTTTCCAGAGTTGAATTATTTGCCAGATTCTGCGCACCATCCGTAAGAGTTTCTACACCTGTATTTACCTGTTCTCCCACTTCTCTTATGGTATCAATGGTATTTCTGAGAGAATTGGAGATGTTTTCCAGGGAATTCTTGATATTGTTGAAATCACCCTCATAGTCACAGGTGCTTTCGGCTGTCAGATTGCCCTGAGATATCTCAGACAGCATATAGTCTATATCACGGATATAAGCGCCCAGATTGGTAATTGTTTTTTCCATTGCCTGAGACAAGACCTCTGTTTCATCGCCACGGTTATTTGCTCTGAAGGAAGTATCAATCTCTCCACGGGAGAATTTATCCAGACACTGAGCAGTAGGATTTATGGAATCAGATATTTTCTTTGCCACCTTTATGGATACTATAGTACCTGTCACCGAAAGGGCAGCCGCCCAGACAGCAATTATAATCAGGCAAATTATCCCTGTACCGTGGATATTTGATGAGCTGGTGCAATAAATAACACAGAACTCGGGATTGTCGGGAAGGACATCGGAATAGACTATGTATGAAGAAAGTACGCTTCCATTGGTATAGGAGCTGCCTGATGAAGCATTTTCAAGATTTTTGGAATAAAGACTGTCTTCCGAGAGATATTTGCCGCATTCGGATCTGTCTGATTCCAGCATTACTCTTCCATCCTGAACATTTACCATATAACCATAGCAACCGTCATCCTGCATGATACTAACGGCATAGTCAAAATAGTCACTGGTAAGTGAGCCTACTATCGTATCCTTGCCCCGGTTCAAGGCTACAAGATACAGATCAGCGTTGGGTATATAGGCGATATTTATACCATTTTCACTCAGTCCTTTGCTGTTTTCCAAGAATTCACTGTACTCATAATCCTTTTTCTCTCCCAACAGGAATACATCATCAAATATATCATTATGCTCACCCGGTACAGCTTCACGCAGACCATTAGGCAGATATTCCGCTTCCTCCTGCAATGAATTGACAACACTTTTCAGCACTGTGTCCCCTAATCTTTTGGAAAAGTTATTCTCTACAATATTAATACTGGCACCTGCAACAAGAGCAACCGCAAAGGCTGCAACGCCGGTGCAGAGTATACCTAATCTTAAAAGCCTCTTGGTAATTGATGTTTTCATACATTTTCCTTCCCTGAATAAAACATTTTTTATTCAAAAACTTATAATATACATATATTATATCACAATAAGTATGATTTGTCTATACTTTTTTAAAAAAACAGATCATGACTCCATATATCATCAAGTACAAATCTGATACAGTTAAGACAATACCGCACAAAGATTGTGCGGTATTGCCTATACATTTCCTTGACTTTTCATGTGAAAATGATGTATAATAGAAAAAAGAGTATCACATACTTATGTGATACTCAGCAGCTTATTATTTTAGATCGGAGTTGGATCCTATGTTTATGTGTCCTGTGTGCAAGGGCAGGCTGAAGGAAAACAAATTCGGATACTCATGCAAAAAGGGTCATCGTTTTGATTCAGCGGCTCAGGGATATGTCAACCTGTTAAGTGCAAAGCATACACCCAAAACTGCCGGTGATAACCCAATGATGATAAAAGCCCGTACTGATTTTCTTTCACTGGGGCTGTATCGTCCCCTTGCGGAACAGGTAGCATCTCTCATTGGTAAATATACCCTGGGAGAGGAAGATCCCCAGGTGCTGGACTGTGGCTGCGGTGAGGGCTATTACACCAATATATACGCTGAGAGCAACCCACAGGTACATATCTACGGGATGGATCTGTCCAAATCCGGAGTTCGTCATGCATCATCAAAGGCCTGTGAAATGGGTCTTGATAATGTACGATATGCAGCCGCATCCTGCTTTGAGCTGCCCTTTGCCGTCAGATCGGCTCATCTTATCGTGTGTACATTTGCACCTGTCAGCAATGAAGAATATGCCCGTGTTCTGAAAAAAGGCGGAAAGCTTATCATAGTGTGCCCGTCTCCCGGTCATCTGTACGAACTAAAATCCGTACTTTACAATGAACCGTACTTAAATAAACCCAACAATTATCTGCTGAAAAGCTTTGCCCCTGTTGACGAGATCCGACTTGAATATGAAGCCGAATTACCATCCCAAAAAGCAATTTCCGATCTGTTTGCAATGACCCCGTATTATTACAGATCTCCAAAGGATGGTACCCAAAGGCTTGCTGAGCTTGATAGTCTTAACATTACCTGCGGATTTGATATACTTATCTTCCGAAAGAAATAATAACATATGTAAGAATTATTTCACATATATTTGCTTTAAAGAAGTAATTTCAATGGACAATTCATAAAGACAGGCTCCATGTTATACTCGTAAATGAGGAGCTTGGATATTAATATCATAGGCAGCACTTGCAGTTCTTCTGAGGTGCTGCCTTATTACTACCCACAAGAAAAGAACCTGAATATACTGTTTCCGTCCTCCCCTTTTGACTGAACCTTGCTCAAAGCGGCTTCAGCAGCCAATTTTTAAAAAATTTCTTTTAATATATTGAAAATAAAACTCATATATGTTATAATGATATTAGTGAGTTTGCATCTGCTAACTTTCAGGCAATACCAAATCAATACAGTATCTGCGAGGTCAAAGCAATAACCGCTCTGTCATGTCATGCATAATTGCAAAAGGATCTGCGGTACTGTCCAAGAGTTAGCGGTTGCTAATAAGCAACTACTATTTCAAAGGAGAATGATATTATGGAATTAAAGCTTGGTGATGTACAGACAACAGCCCTGATCCCTCTTGCTGTAAAAGCAAGTGAGACATTGCGTAAAAAACCAAGAGTGAAGGATAAAAAAGCGGTGGAGATCATAAGGGCATTGAAGATCGATACTAAGCCTTATGATAAATTCATGTCCCATGAGGGTGTCATTGCAAGAACTATCATGCTGGATCGTCAGCTTAAAAGCATTATAAAAAAAGCACCGGATACGGTGATAGTAAATGTGGGAGCAGGCTTTGACGCACGTTTTTACAGAGTTGACAACGGAAAGATCCTATGGTTTGATCTTGATCTGCCGGATGCCATTTCAGCAAGAAAAAAGGCATTTCCTCAAAGCTCCCGTGTTACAATGATACCCGGAGACGCTTTGAAGGATGATTGGTGTTTAAAGGTCAGGGAAGCCGTTGCAGCCGTAAGCTCAAAGCCTGTTTTTATTGCAGAGGGTCTGTTTATGTACCTCACCCTGGAGCAGATCCGTACTTTCCTGGAGGTTTTGAAAACAAACTTCCCTGACGGAGGAATTCTCATTGCAGAACAGAACTGCAAAATGATGCAGAAAAATGAAAAGCATCATGATACTGTTAAAAATACAAAGGCTCATTTTATGTCAGGTACCGATTCAGGTCAGGAGATCGCCGATCTGACTGATGGAATACATCTTGTAGAAGAGCATAGCTTTAACGAGGAAATGAAAAAGTACAGTATCCGTGGAAAGCTGTTTGCCTTACTGCTTCCAAAAATGAATGACCGTTGGGCTACTTTCCAATGGTAAAAAGAAAAGGTTTCAATAAACAGCAGTAATAAAAATGATATAATAACCGAAATCGTTTACTATTGATGTCCCAATTAAATCTTGAAGATTTATGCGAAGAATATGCCCCAAGGGCATTTGCATTTCTATCCA
>CACZQG010000103.1 GCA_902783235.1 uncultured Ruminococcus sp. | reverse complement strand
TTGTTTGCTATATAACCTGCAAGATGTAGATGACTACGTCCTCTACAAATGTGTTATGTAACTATTTTGTAAAAATTGATTTCCGTGGCATTATCCGGTGGGAGTATCCTTCTTTGATCCGGTTTTAGCATGGTGTGATAATCGGTATGGTAAATATATTTAATCAATCGGATGTGAATACCTGCTATTTGTTGCTTATAAGTTTGTACAATATGCCGGAAAATGACCGATAAACTCTTTCAAATTATCTCACCGCATGGCACTATAGAAAAAAATTATGAAAATTTGAAAAAAATTATAAAAAAGTATTTAAATTTTTTTTGTTTTGTGGTATAATAGTATTAAGATGAATGCGCTTTTGAAGATCAGAAGCTCAAATTCGGAAAAAAAGCAGGTGAATATGTATGGCAGATAAAATAATAAATGTAGAAAACACCGATCAGATACAGGATCTGTTCGGACCCTATGATGAAAACCTGAATATGCTCCAGCGGCAGTACGGCGTTGTGGTAATAAGCCGTGGAACGGAAATAAAGGTATCGGGTAATGAAGAAAATGTCAATAATGCTTGCCAGGCTATCGAGTCCCTTATGAAGATATCGGGTACGGGAGAAAAGCTTACCGGACAGACAATACGCTATGTGGCTTCAATGGTATCTGACGGAGAAGTGAACCAGGTGAATGAGCTGGTAGGTGACGGACTTTGCGTTACTGCAACAGGTAAGATCGTAAGGCCAAGAACAGTGGGACAGAAAAAATATACCGACGGTATAAAGAAAAATACCATTGTCATGGGTATCGGACCTGCCGGTACAGGCAAGACCTATCTGGCAGTTGCAATGGCGGCAAAGGCATTCAAATCCCATGAAATAAGCAAAATAATACTTACTCGTCCGGCAGTTGAAGCGGGAGAAAAGCTGGGCTTTCTTCCGGGTGATCTGCAGGATAAGGTGGATCCGTATCTCCGCCCCCTCTATGACGGATTATTTGAGATGTTCGGTGCAGACAATTTCAATAAGCTGATGGAAAAGGGGATAATCGAGGTAGCACCTCTGGCATATATGAGAGGACGTACTCTTGACAATGCTTTTATAATACTTGATGAAGCGCAGAATACTACATCTGAGCAGATAAAGATGTTTTTGACCCGTCTGGGCAATGAAAGTAAAATGGTAATAACAGGTGACGTTACACAGATAGACCTTCCGGACAGTAAGACATCGGGTCTTATTGAGGCTATGAAGGTGCTTCGTAACGTTGATGATATTTACATCCACAGGTTCAATGAAAAGGATGTTGTAAGGCATAAGCTCGTGCAGGACATAGTAAGGGCTTATGAGAAGTATAATAGTGAAAGGAGAAAATAATAACTATGTCAAAACTCAAGGTATACGTTAAGAACGATCAGAATGCGGTGAAGATCCCTGTAGGTATAAGACTGCTGATAAGACGCTGCTGTCAGGCAGTTCTTACTACTGAAAATTTCGGTAAGGATGCAGAGGTAAGTGTTACATTTGTGTCTAATCAGGAAATACGCAACCTTAATAAGACCTACAGAAATAAGGATGCCGAAACTGATGTATTGTCCTTCCCACTTACAAGCGAGGATGGTACACAGGAAAAAAATGCGGAAACAGGCGCAATAATGCTGGGAGATGTTGTTATCTCTCTTGAAATGGCAGTTAAGCAGGCGCAGATGTTCGGTCATTCTCTGGAAAGAGAGGTAGGATTCCTGACTGTTCATTCAATGCTTCATCTTCTGGGCTATGATCATGAAACAAGCCCTCTGGAAGATCGTATAATGCGTGAAAAGGAAGAATCTGTACTGGAAAAGCTGGGTATATCCAGAGATGCTACATTTATAACCAAAGAGACAAGGTAATATGACAAAAACTGTTTTTGCATCTATAATAGGCAGGACAAATGCCGGCAAATCGTCTTTGCTCAATGCTATTATCGGTGAGAGGATCGCTTCTGTCAGCAGTAAGTCACAGACTACCCGTACAAGAATAACGGGAATAAAGAATATTGATGATACACAGCTGGTCTTTATGGATACTCCCGGACTTCACAAGCCTAAGAATAAGCTGTCGGATCATATGCTGGATACAGTCAAGGATTCTGTGAAGGATATTGACACGGTATTATTCGTGTGTGATTGTACCCGGGACATAAATGACAGTGAGGAGACTCTTATCAAAAACATAAAGGCATCGGGAACACCACTTATATTTGTACTTAACAAAATAGATCTGTTGGAAAAAAAACAGGATCTGGTGCCTGTTATGGCAGGTATTTCCGGGAAATTTGATCCGGAAGCAATAATACCCATAAGTGTCACAGAAAACAACGGTGTGGATCTTGTTATTCATGAGACTGCTAAGCTGGCGCAGGAAAGTCCGCACTTTTTCCCTGATGATATGATGACAGATCAGCCTGAAAAGGTGCTGGCGGCTGAAATGATACGTGAAAAGCTCCTGGAGCTTCTGGAGGATGAAGTGCCTCACGGCATAGCAGTTACAGTGGAGACTATGAGAGAGCGTGATGACAAGGATATACTTGATATAGACGCTGTAATATACTGTGAAAGAGAATCCCATAAGGGGATCGTTATTGGAAAAAAAGGAGCTATGCTAAAAAAGGCGGCAACCCTTTCCCGTCAGGAGCTGGAAAGTTTTTTTATGATAAAAGTCAATCTGAAATGCTGGGTCAAGGTGAAGGAGGACTGGCGTAACAGGGAAGGACTTATACGTTCCTTTGGTCTGACGGAAAAATGATCCTGCGGCTATGGGAAGAGTGAACCATGATTGCCTTAATAAAGCCTTTGGAAAAGAATATTTGTCAAAGATTGCTTTTCATACTCTGAAGCTTTCTGCAAATCATAATTTCAGTAAATGAGATGGTGAGAAGGGAAGAAGATGTATGAATGAAAAGCAGTGGGAAATATTTACAGCTACGGGAAGGATCTCCGACTATCTTGCTTACAGAGGCATCATAGCAGCGGAAAGCGGTGACACAAATGGAAATGGTTACCCTCAGGGGGATAGTTCTCAGGGAGTATCCCGTGGGTGAAAGCGATAAATTCATACACGTTCTCAGTAAGGAACGTGGGTTTATAGAAATATCCGTGAGAGGCGGCAGAAAGACAGTGAGCAAAAATGCAGGCGGAAGTCAGCTTTTTGCTTATTCTGTTTTTTCGGTGAGGTGTGATAAGGGGAGATATTATCTTGACAGCTGCCAGCCTATAAATATATTCTATAAAATACGTGAGGATCTGCAAAGACTTTCACTGGCCGGCTATATAGCTGAGGTGATATCCTATACCTCGGGGCAGCATGAACAAAAAAATGATGTGATGCGGCTGGTGCTGAATACCTTCCATTTTCTGGCTGAGGGAAGCCGTGAATGCAATTTGCTGAAATCTGTTTTTGAGCTTCGCCTTATGACGGAGATAGGCATGATGCCTGATATAGTATGCTGTGCGGTGTGTATGAATTACATGAGTGAGAATATGTGCTTTGATGTGCTCAGTGCCAAGCTTTACTGCGGCAGCTGTATTAAGGATCATGGTGCAAATGATACGGCAATGAGGCTGAAGGGCTCGGTGGTACACGCCATGAGGCATATTGTTTTTTCGGATTTTGACAGACTGTTTAATTTCAGGCTCTCACCGCAGAATATGAAACGCCTGTCTCAGGTGACTGAAAGATATATGCTTCTGCATCTTGACAGGGGATTCAAAACACTGGATTTTTATCATTCGGTTATGTGATCTGACAGGATGCTTTGCTTTACCAATTAAACATTGCCAAAAGGGGGACGGCAGGGCTTAGTTGGTAAAGCAATACATACATGATCATGAGGAGCAAAGCTTTCTGTGACGGTCACAGCTTGCAGGCTTTATTCACAACATATACCCATCGGAGAGAAACTTATTATATGGAAAAATATTACTATACACTTGAGCTTCACAAGGTGCTGAAAATGCTGGCGGATATGACGGCAAATGACCGTACCCGACAGAAGGCAATGGAGCTTGAACCCTGTACCGATTATAATGATGTATGCAGGGAGATAGACAAAACAGCACAGGCTCTTGATCTGTCTGTGCGGTTCGGTACTCCTCCTTTTTACAATATCAAGGATGTGAGTGCTTCACTTAAAAGAGCAGCCACAGGTGCCAGGATATCTCTGAAGGAGCTTCTTCGGGTAAAGGATATACTTCGGCAGATCACAGCACTGTCTGACTGGTATGCTCATTGTGAGAATATCACTACTGACCTGGATCAGCTGTTTTCCCAATTGTACCCAAATAAATATCTGTATGATCTTCTGGATCGTTCCATAATTTCCGAGGATGAGATAGCGGACAGTGCATCGGCGGAGCTGGCTGATATAAGAAAAAAAATGACCCGTGCCGCATCAAAGCTCAGGGATACACTGGATAAAATGATCAAATCGGACAGTGTGAAAAATGCATTGCAGGAAAACATAATCACTATGCGTGACGGCAGATATGTTGTACCTGTAAAAGCGGAGCACAGGGGAAAGGTACCGGGACTTATCCATTCCACATCTGCTACGGGACAGACTATATTTGTAGAGCCTATGGCTGTGGTGGAAGCCAACAATGATATTCGTTTGCTGGAAAGCCGGGAGCAGGAAGAGATCGAAAGAATAATAACAGCATTGTGCCGTGAGTGCGGTGATTGTGCAGAGCAGATAATATCCGGTTATGAAACGGCGGCAGAGCTGAATCTTTATTTTTCAAAGGCAAATCTGGCGGCGAGGATGAAGGCAAGTATCCCTAAAATAACAGACGACGGCAAGCTGCATCTGAAAAAGGCGAGACATCCCCTTCTTGATCCCAAAAAGGCTGTACCGATAGATATTGACCTGGGGGATGGCTACAGTGCCCTTATGATAACAGGCCCCAATACAGGCGGTAAAACTGTTGCGCTGAAAACTGCCGGACTGCTTTCGGCAATGGTAATGTGCGGAATGCTTATACCGGTATCGGACGGCAGCAGTGTATCGGTCTATAAGCATATATTGGCTGATATAGGTGACAGTCAGAGCATCGAGCAGAGCCTGTCCACCTTCTCGGCTCATACCAATAATATTATTGAAATAATAGGCATTGCGGATATGGATTCTCTGGTGCTGCTTGATGAGCCGGGATCGGGTACAGATCCTGTAGAGGGAGCTGCACTGGCAATATCCATAATAGAAAGACTCCGTTGTCAGGGGGCTAAAATAATGGCTTCCACCCATTATCAGGAGCTTAAATTATATGCCATTGAAAACAGTGATACAGAAAACGCCAGCTGTGAGTTTGATCCGGAAACATTGCAGCCTACCTACAGACTTATTACAGGCTCTCCGGGAAAATCCAATGCATTCTCCATATCAAAAACTCTTGGTATGCCTGATGATGTTATAGATAAGGCAAAAAGCCTGGTGAGCGATGAAAACAGCCGTTTTGAAAGAGTAGTGGAGGAGCTGGAGCGTACAAGGAAAGAACTGGAGTGTGAACGTGATACCCTTGAAAAGGAACGCCGACAGGCTCAGGAGATACGCCGGGAATTGCAGGATCAGCTGGATGCCCTTGAAAAAAGCAAGCAGGATCAGATGGAACGGGCAAGAGTTCAGGCGATGGGTATAATCGAAAGCGTGAAGGCACGCTCTAATAATCTGTTGGATGAACTGGAGGAGCTGAAAAAGCAGAAGGACAAGAAGGACTTCGGACAGCTTTATTCAAATGCAAAAACAAGATCAAAGCAAAGCCTTAATAAGATGTATGACAAAGCCAATCCCGTTACAGAGATCACAGATGACGGCTATGTACTGCCAAGAAAGCTGAAAAAGGGTGACAGTGTATTCATCAAGGAAATGGATAAAACAGCTACCGTTTGCGGTGAACCTGACAGTAATGGAATGGTGTTCGTACAAATGGGCATCATGAAAACCAAAATAGATATTACAAAGCTCAGACTGGTGGAGGAGAAAAAGCAGCCTTCGCAGAAGCAGAAAAGCGGCGCAAGGGGTGTTTCCACCAGAAATGTGCGAAGCAAGACAGAGCGGCGTGGAAGTATGGAGCTGGATATAAGAGGCTACAGCTCGGATGAAGGTGTATACGAGATGGAGTCATTTATTGACAGCGCAGTAATGTCCGGGCTTAGTATGGTGACTATCATACACGGTAAGGGTACCGGTATTCTTCGTGCAGCAATACATCAGCGCCTTAAAAAAATGAAGCAGGTCAAAAGCTTTCGTCTGGGTGTATACGGCGAGGGCGAAAGCGGTGTTACCATTGTTGAATTGAAATAACATACAACTGAACAGGTATTATCATAATTTACATTTGCAAATCATAATGCGTTACAGATGCGGTACCGTGGTGTGACAGATAAGACAATAAATACCGGGTCAGGGGCTTCATAGCCGCATTATGTATTTATAATTAAAAAATGGAGGGGTATGATCAATGAACATCAAAAGAACATTAGCTGCATTGCTGTCAGTGACGGCAGTAGCAGCCACCTGCGTAACAGTGGGTACAACAGAAAAGTACACAAGCAAGAGTGTAGTTACAGCAGCAGATGACTGCAACGATGACTGGCTCCACGCTGTGGGCAGCCGGCTTTATGACAAGGACGGCAATCAGGTATGGCTTACCGGTGCAAACTGGTTTGGTCTTAACTGTACCGAGAACGCACCGCATGGTATGTATGCGGCAGACTGTGACGAATTTTTACAGGCGGTAGCGGATCGTGGTATAAATATAATACGTTTTCCTATTTCCACGGAGCTGCTGGTTTCCTGGATGGAGGACAAACCGCTTCCCGTTTCAAGTGTCCAGGCTTCCTATTCGCCTCCCAAGGATATCATAGGTGAGGATGGTACTGTAACTCCTGCCGGAAAGTACGGTAATATCAATAAGGATTTTGTACTTGAGGATGGAAAGACACTGAAAAACAGTATGCAGATATTTGATGTTATCATACAGAAGTGCAAGGAACACGGCATCAAGGCTTTTGTGGACGTACACAGCCCTAAGGCACACAATTCCGGACATAACTATAACATATGGTACTATGATGCAAATACAGAAGCTGCTGATACAATGGCAATAATGGCTGACGGAAGAGAAGTCACATGGGATATGTGGAAGGATTCCATTACCTGGCTTGCTGAAAAATATGCAAATGATGATACTATTTTAGGTTATGACCTGAAAAATGAGCCTCACGGCAAGAGAGGTTATGATGGCAGCACCTGTCCCGAAGGTATTGCAAGATGGGATAATACCACAAAAACAAACAACTGGAAGTATTCTGCTGAAGAGTGCGGAAAATCTATCCTGAATGTAAACCCCAATGCTCTTATTATGATCGAGGGTGTTGAACAGTATCCTAAGACCGAAAAGGGTTATACATATGACACAGCCGATATCTGGCAGGCACCTGCCGATGTATCGCCTTGGTATGGCGCATGGTGGGGCGGCAATCTCCGTGGTGTCAAGGACTATCCTGTAAATCTGGGAAGTAAGGAAAAAAACGGACAGATAGTTTATTCACCCCATGACTACGGCCCTTCTGTTTACGAGCAGACCTGGTTCAAGGATGATTTTGACACACAGTCTCTCCTTGATGATTACTGGTATGACACATGGGCATACATAAATGACAAGGATATTGCACCTTTGCTTATCGGTGAATGGGGCGGACATATGGACGGCGACAAGAATCAGAAATGGATGGAGCTGCTGCGTGATTACATGATAGCAAACCATATCAATCATACATTCTGGTGCCTGAACCCTAACTCAGGTGATACCGGCGGACTTTTAGGCTATGATTTCAAGACCTGGGATGAGAAAAAATACGGCTTGTTTGAGCCTTCCCTCTGGCAGACGACCTCCGGCAAGTACATTGGTCTCGACCACCAGAAGGCACTGGGTGCAAACGGTATAAGTCTGACCGATTACTACAAGACCTATGCCGCAAGTGAGGGAAGCAACCTTGATTCAGACGGCTCTGTAAAGCCGAAGGATCCGGTCATAGTTGATCCTCAGCCTACGACCCAGCCCATAACCACCCAGCCTACAACCCAGCCCATAACCACGCCTACCACTACACAGCCCATAACCACCCAGCCTACGACCCAGCCCATAACCACACCTACCACTACACAGCCTACTACACAGCCTATAACCACCCAGCCTACCACAACTCAGCCTGTGACTCAGCCTGTCACAACACAACCTGTCACAACACAGCCCATTGAAAAGGCTGATCCTGCGGATAATATCCCTGCATCGGCTTCAAAGTCCGGTGATGTGGATCTGAATGGGGTTGTTGAGCTTGCAGATGTTACCAAGCTTTCAAAGTATCTGCTCAACAGTGTCCTGTTTAACCTTGACAGTGATGCATCCAAGCAAAATGCGGATGTTACCCATGACGGAATTGTGGATACCAGAGATCTTTCCAAGCTTCTGGAGTTCAATATTGGCAGGATAACAGAAAGGGAACTCAGCTTATTATAATTTTATACTAATTCCCCATCAGATGGATGATTAGCATTGCAGTATGATAAAATAAAACCGCTCCTCATATCAGACAGAGGAGCGGTTTTGCGTATATGAGAAAAATGGAAAAAGCTTATTTTTTACCCAGCTGATTCTCGATAAGAGCGGAGGTATCAAGACCGTCAACAATGCCGTCGTCGTTCATGTCGGCGTTGACGTAAGCTGTATCATCAGCAAGAGGATATGATTCATTGCTGAGATTGTATTTAGCTACTGTTGTTATATCTGCGATATCAAGTATACCGTTTAAATCAACATCGCCTTTATCTGTGTATGGCTGTGTAGAGCTGAGTTCTTCATAGGTAGTGAATCCTGCATTATAATTAGCCTTTAAAAGCTTATATATTTCTATTGCATCCTCAATAGTTGTGTTTTCGGGGTATTGTACATCATATTCTTCTGATTGCTGCGTAGTATAGCCTGTAGCTTTAAATGTCACCTCAAAGCCGTTATCCTTTAAAGTTTTATTAATATCATCGGCATTATAATCCTTGGAAATATAGTATGTTGACCATATAATATATCCATTGGTAAACCATCTGCGCTTGCCATGCTTCGCTTCATATTCTTTTGACCAGCCTTCCTCAAAAATACAACACGAGGTAAGCTTGTTTTTTTTGTTACCCGAGTCGAACCATGAATATATCGGATTATCTGTACCTTGATATATATGATGATAGGTAACTCCTTCACCTACTGTAGAAATCACTCTCCATCTTTTACCTTCATCATCTATCAGGTCATCCGGTTGTTCACTGCCGTCTGTCACAAGGTCATAAACCGGAATTCCTTCATTTTTATCTGTTTTATCTGTGCCGGGTTTCTCACCTCTCCCGAACAAAACATCTTCACCGTATAACACCTTATATTTCCCCACAAGAGAACAGTATTCTTTATTTTTCAGATCATAGATCTCATAATAAGCTGAAACAGGCATTGCTGATACTATAAGTGTAGTCATTGCCGCTAATGCAGCTAAGAATCTTGTTGCTTTTTTCATTTTAAAAATCCTCCTGTAATTCTGTAATGTCCACCATCCCCCGACACACGCCGGGGGTGGTGTTTATGTATGAGAAAATTGGAAAAAGCTTATTTTTTACCCAGCTGGTTTTCGATAAGAGCGGAGGTATCAACTCCGTTTACTTCGCCGTCATCGTTCATGTCGGCGTTAGCGTAAGCAGTTTCATTTTCAAGTGGGTAAAGCTCATTGTTGAGGTTGTACTTGGCAACTGTTGTGAGGTCGACAAGATCGACCATACCGCTTAGGTCAGCATCGCCTTTAATGCGTAATAACGGCTTATTAGTTATAGGATCTTCATCTACTTGATGTATACAGGATATTCCCGTATCAAACTTTTTAGATAATGCTAAAAATGTTTTTATAACATTTTCTTCCGAAGTGTCATCATAAACTATCTGATATAGATTATTTTCATTTTCTATAAAATGAGCTTTATATCCGTTTTCTTCAAGGAAACTGTTCAGGGCGTCAATTGAACTGTTTTTGAACACACTGCATGTGTTCCACAATGGCATACCATCAAGAATTATCTCTCCAATCGAAAAATATGTGGTTTTTTCTCCGCCAATTACTTTTTCAAATTCAAAAACAGCTCCCATATGACTGTCAAATTTTGTCTGTTCACCATATTTGTAAACATGGATCAGTTTTTGATTAACATTTACTTCTTTTATGTTACCGCTGCCGTCATCTACAGAATATTTCTTATCGCCATAGAACTCATTGTAATAGTTAATGAAGTCATCTTCAAATGCTATTGTAGTTTTGAGATCACTTATTCCAGTGTATATCCCTTCATTATTATAGTTTGTTATCTGAGTATCTTTCGTAAGTGCTGTGTTTGCTTCCGCTGCATAAGCTGTAGTGCCCATTGCTCCTGCCGTCATTGTCATGGCTGTAAGTAAAGCCATGATTGTTTTCGTTGTTTTTGTCATTTTAAAAACCTCCTGCAATTCTGTAATGTCCACCATCCCCCGACACACGCCGGGGGTGGTGTTTATGTATGAGAAAATTGGAAATTGCTTACTTCTTACCCAGCTGATTCTCGATAAGAGCGGAGGTATCAACTCCGTTTACTTCGCCGTCATCGTTCATGTCGGCGTTAGCAAATGCGATCTCATTTGCAAGGGGATAAAGCTCATTGTTGAGGTTATATTTAGCGACAGTGATAACATCCGAAAGACCTACCTCGTTGTTTACATCGGCATCGCCTTTGAGG
>CACZQG010000102.1 GCA_902783235.1 uncultured Ruminococcus sp. | reverse complement strand
TTCGGGTGCTGTATCTTTTCCAAAGCTGCCGAACACTTTTATCATGCCCTGATCCTCAGTGCAGTTAAAGCCCGAGACTATATCTGATGATATTTCCACGGCATTCAGCTCACCGCATTCGGGCGAGGGCATTTCAGGTGCTTTTTTGCGGAGATTTTTAAGATTTCTTTCCACTATCTCGACTATCACAGTGTCAAAATGCTCCTGTTCAAGCGTGTCGAGCTTATATGGAACAGCTCGTGAAAACATAGCGGTCTCACAGCTTTCCGCAATGAAGGGGAGTATTGCCTCACCGAAGCTGTCACGGAACATGAGAATGCTTCCGTTTCCGTTTCCTGCTGTTCGTATCATGATATCGTCCAGCCCTCTGAATCGTCCCACATAGTTGTAGGTGGGGGTGAAGTCGTAGTCGATCTGCTGATCCTTCTTGTCAGAATCGGGGAACAGCATCTTTCTCAGGTCGCCCTCCCATGTGTCCGAGCTGCCTGATATCTCAAGGTCTATTTTACTCATTCCTACTGTATCAAACAAAGCTCTGTATGCTGTATATGCACCGTAGTTATTCCAGTGAGTGTCCTCCTTATGGTAGAGCAGAGTATCAGGAGAGTCGGTTTTTTGTGTTTTGAGAATATTATTTAGTGAGCAGTAATTTACGCCCTCTCTTTCAAGTACTTCCTCCAGCCGTTCAAGGTCTGACTTATCAGCAGCCTGCAGGTAATTATAAGGCATATATTCCGGATAGATAGTATTCTTATTGGGAACACCGGCAAATATCAGCTTACTGCCGTTTTTTTCGGTGTAGTCCTGCATCATTTTTAATGTATGAGCTATATCCTCTATTTCCCAGTCTGACATTCTGTTGGTTCCCATATAGTCATCTGCCGTATAGGAATAATAAAGCCAGCCGTCCCTGCCGATTATAACATCCTCCTCGCCTGAGCTGCCGAACACGGCATCCAGCATAGTATTATGAGCATTTACCAAGTCGCTTCTGAAACCGAAATGCTCGGAAAAGTAAGTGTCAAATTCCTTTGCCCAGTCCGTATTGAGACTGCCGTCCTCTTTTTTTATTTCGGGAAACTGCGACAGCTTGCGGTTTTCTTTGGTGTCCTCAGCCTTTACAAAGGGCATTAATGCAGCAGGTACAGCACATATTATCAGAAACAGCAGGGCGTAGGCTGTATATAGTATCTTCTTTTTCATGCCGCCCTCCTAAAATCTGAAATAGATGAATGGGTTGTATGTTGCCGATGAAAGGGAAAGTATGCATATCATAAGCATCGCTATTGATATGACGTAACCGCTTACATCCACTGCCGTTTCGCCTATCTTACCTGACAGTATGCCTTTTATCCTGTCTCTCACGGGGGCAGAGAATATCACCGCCATAATAAACACCGTGATAAATACCGGCGTTATAAGCTTTACAACATCTGCTATTGCTGCGTGGTCTATATTAAATCCCGTGAACATCGCCTTGTAGAATGAAAGGGACTGGGAAAATGTTTCTGCTCTGAACACAACAAATGCCAGTGCGGTAAACAGAACAGTGTATATATGTCCTGCAGCACGCTGCTTCCCGTTTTTGAACAGTCCTGTTTTAGTTTCAAACAGCAGTGCACCGCCGTTTAAAAGTCCCCATATTATGAAGTTGACAGATGCCCCATGCCACAGACCGGTCAGGAAAAAAACGGTCATTTTGTTTATGTAGGTCCTGCCTGTTCCTTTTCTGTTGCCGCCCAAGGGTATGTACAAATACTCTTTGAACCATGTGGACAGGGATATATGCCAGCGTCTCCAGAATTCGGTCATGCTGCCTGACACATAAGGGTGGTCAAAGTTCTCTTTAAATTCAAAGCCGAACATTTTTCCCAAACCTATCGCCATATCCGAGTAGCCGGAGAAGTCAAAATATATCTGGAGCATATAGCATATAGCTCCCAGCCATGCCGCAGGTGCAGTAAGGGTTGTTTCATCCATAGCATATATACTGTCTGCTGCTATTGCCATTTGATTTGCAATCATCACTTTTTTTGACAGTCCCAGTATAAAACGGCGGATACCCTCAGCCATAAGCTGAGGATCTGTATGTCTGCTATTTATCATATCCCTTACATCATGATACTTGATGATAGGTCCTGCAATGAGCTGGGGGAAAAATGATATGTACAGCAGCAGTCTCATGGGGTTCTTTTCCCTCATCTTCGGCTCTCTGTATACGTCAATAACGTAGGACATTGCCTGGAATGTAAAGAAAGATATTCCTATGGGAAGGGATATATCGGGCTTGGAGATATGGAAGGGGAGCACCCCGTTTATTATATCCACCAAAAAGCCCGAATACTTGAATACTACAAGTATCAGCAGATTTGCTGCCACGGAAATCCCTAAAAACAGCTTTCGCAGCTTGTATTTCTCATGCATCAGTAGTCCGAAAATGTAATTCATAAAAACTGAGCCTATCATGAGAAATACTGCAAAGGGTTCACCGTAAGCATAGAATATAAGGCTTGCTATGGTGAGAAATACATTTTTAGCCGCAAGTGTCGGTATTACATTATAAAGTATTATTACCGAAGGCAGAAATAGAAACAGGAAAACAGTATTTGAAAATACCATTTATGTAGTCCTCTGTTACATAGTAAGGGCAACGCCTATGCTGGTGATAGTGCCTCCGGAAAGGGTAACGTACATATATGTGCTGCCATCGTACCATGTATACATATTACCGCTGTCAGTGCCTGTTCCGTACATGGCGATAGCGTCATCCAGGGACATACCTACTGTAAGACCCTTTGCCGTGGAAGCACCGGAGGAAAGTATATCTATTTCCATTACATAATCAGTGTCACCGGAGGGGTATGTATATACATCCATATCTCCATAGTGGAAGATCTTGTCATCGCCTTCATAATAACAGCTGGGGCTTGAGTCAATGCTGTCGGTAGCGGGAAGGGATGAGCCGTCCTGATTTATGGTCACAGATGCACCGCCGTAATAAACATAAGCATCACCGGCACTGAAGGAGCCGCCGGATACGGGAGCCTCTTCCTCCTGTACCTCTTCCTCCTCTGCTTCGGTCTCTTCTTCCTTTTCTTTCTCTTTCTCTTTCTCTTTTTCCTTATCCTTATTAGCTTCGGTCTGCTTGGTCTTCTTGGTCTCCTCTGCTTTCTTAGTGGTTTCCTTAGCGGTTGTGGATGCAGCTGTAGTCGCAGCTGCAGCAGTGGTCTCGGCAGAAGTTGTGGCTTCCGTTTTCTTGGTCACTGCCTTTGTTACCTGCGATGTTCCGGAGCTGCTTGTATCATCTGTACCACAAGCCGTACAGCTGAGTATCAGTGATGCTGCCGCCAGAATGCCCATTAGCCTCTTCATTATAGATCTACCTCCGTATCATTTGTGTTATCATTGTTTTCCTCCCCTGCGATATAGCATATGTTCAGGGGATTTTTCCTGTAGTCGTATGGCTCTATATCATAATTCTGATCAAAGTCCTTACCCTCGGCGAAAACAGGGTCATACAGCCTGTTTCCGATAAATACCCATGCGTGAGAGCTGTCATTGCATACCGCCGCATCAGTATATCCTATCTCTCTGAACAGAAACGCCACCGCTGCAGATTCCGAAACACAGCAGCCACGCTGCTGATCGAATATATCATTGGCAAAAACTATTTCCCATGACTCATCGCTTCCCAGGTCGGAAAGAAGCCTGAAACGATGATAGGGAAGTGACAGTACCCAGTTAAAGCATTTGAGCTTTTTATCCTCCATACTGTCAGAAGGCAGGGTCTGCTCCAGCATTATACTGCGTGCTTTCATCATAGTCTCGATTTTTGCCTTACTGTAAGCATTGAGTACAGCATTTCCATTTTCATCTATGGTAATACCGTCCTGAGTGCAGTCGGTGAGCATTTCACCGTTTTCACGGTGAAACAGGCAGTAATTTCCTGCTACCTGCTGCCAGCCGGTCTGCATAATGCCCTTTTCGTCAAAAAGGTATTTTTCATTTCTGAGACTAAAGACACCGTTTTTCAGTGCTTTTCCGTTGGCATCATAATAATGCATAAAGCCGTCTTCTTCTTTCCATTCGCCGTCTTCCATTGAGCCGTCATCATTGAAATAATGCTCATTGCCGCCCACTGTCTGAAGTCCGGTCTTCATTATGCCGTCAGGGTCGAAGTAATACTTCTTGCCGTCAATAGGTACAAGACCTGTCTGCATAATGCCTTTTTCATCAAAGTAATACCTTTTTCCGCAGTATGTCTGCCAGCCTGTGAGCATGATGCCGTTATTGTCAAAAAGGTACCTTTTTCCATTAATGGCTGTCATGCCGGTATATGAGCCGCTGTCTGTGTGGGTATTATTTATTTTGCCGTTTATTGTCTTCGTTCCCGTTTGTTCCGGTCCGATGTCAAGGTAATTCTCCGGACTGTCTGTATTACGCAGTCCTATCAGACTTACCTCTCCCTCATCGAAAAAATTCCTGTCTGTCGTCGTAATTAACGCCTATATTTTTCAGAGCAGGTGTAAAGCTTTCGCAGACTCCGCAGGCAGAGAGACAAACTCCCATTGCCGCAATAGCTGCGTACTTTGCTAATTTTTTCATAGCTTAAACCTCCGGGAATATTATTAAAGCAGCATCTCATGAGGATCATGGATGATGTCTTTGTTTCTGTAGTCGGAGCAAAAAAAGTGATCTGCTCCCCGTATTTATCAGTCTATATACCTTTTATCAACAGGGTTTATCCTGTAATCGGAAGGTATAACATTATAGTTGTCGTCAAAGCCCTTTGATTCCGCAAACAGGGGATCAAACAATCTGTCACCGATGGTCGCCCAGGCATGGGATGTATCATGACACACTGCAACATCAGTATATCCTATCTCTCTGAACAGGAATGCGATAGCCGATGCATCCGAAACGCAGCATCCCATATGACGCTCGAATGTATCCTTTGCAAAGGTCATTTCCCATCCCGGCTGTGTATATATAGATGACAGGAATCTGAATCTGTGATACGGGAAGGACATTACCCAGTTGAACAGCTTGTATCTTTTATCCTCCATGCTGTCTGAGGGAGATGTCTGTTCCAGCATTATACGGTGGGCTGTCATCATAGTACTGATTTTTTCTTTGCTCCAGTCGTTGAGACTTGCCTTGCCGTCCTTGCCAAGCTTTATACCGTCAACGGTACAGTCGTTCTGTCTTTTTCCGCTGGATCTGTCAAAAAGATAGTATTCACCGCCAACATTCTGCCAGCCTGTCTGCATAGCACCGCTGTCCGAGAAATAATAGTAGTCTTCCATTATTTTGAAGACACCGTTTGAATACTTTTTGCCGTCTGAGCCGTAATAGTATTTATTTCCTCCCACGGTCTCCCATCTGCCGTTGTCCAGAACGCCGTTATCATTGAAGTAGTACTTTTTGCCGTCAATTGTCTGAGTGCCTGTGACCATTACGCCGTTTTTGCCAAAATAGTATTTGTTGCCGTCAATACTTTGCCAGCCCAGGAGCATAGCTCCGTTTTTATCAAAGTAATACTTTTTGCCGTCCGGCTTTTGCCAGCCGGTGAGCATAACGCCGTCCTTGCCGTAGTAATACTTTTTGCCGCTTATATCCTGCCAGCCCGTGAGCATAGCTCCGTCCTTATCAAAATAGTAGCCTTTGCCGTCTATTTTTTGCTGTCCGATGAGCATAACACCGTCTTTACCCAGGTTATAGGTCTTGCCGCCCAGCTTCTGCCAGCCGGTGAGCATAACACCGTCCTTGCCGAAG
>CACZQG010000101.1 GCA_902783235.1 uncultured Ruminococcus sp. | reverse complement strand
TTGGTGAAACACTGGCATATGTCAAAGAGATTTTGTGCAAGATAACGGAAAATCTGCAAGCAGATGACGTGCAAAGCTTCCAAGCGGTCTTTGTGCGGTGTTGCTTAAAGTATTGTAAAAATTATATTATAATAAAGGAGTAAGCAGCTATGTCGTTTGACAGACTAATTTCAAAAATACTGGATATGAAAAATCCTACTGTTGTAGGACTTGACCCTAAGCTTGATTATGTACCCGTGCATATCAAGGATAAGGCTTTTGAAAAATACGGTCAGACCTTGAAGGGTGCTGCCGAAGCAGTATTTGAATTCAACAAAGGGATCATTGACAGGATATATGATATTGTTCCTGCAATAAAGCCTCAGGCAGCTTATTATGAAATGTATGGCTGGAATGGTGTTGAAACATTGACCAGAACAATTGCTTATGCTAAAGAAAAAGGTATGTTTGTAATAACCGATGGAAAAAGAAATGATATCGGTGCAACTATGGAAGCATATGCCGCTGCTCATTTGGGAGAAGTAAAGGTTGGAGATCAGATTATTGCACCTTTTGATGCAGATGCGCTTACAGTCAACGGCTATCTTGGAACAGATGGTATTGATCCTCTCCTTAAAATATGTAAAGAACGGGACAGAGGAATATTCGTACTTGTTAAAACATCAAACAAGTCCAGCGGTGAATTACAGGACAGAAAGATAGATGATACACCTATATATGCTGCCATGGGTGATATGTGTGAAAAATGGGGAGAAGATCAGAGAGGAATGTATGGCTATTCTTCAGTAGGTGCAGTTGTGGGTGCTACTTATCCGGAACAGCTTACTGAACTTAGAAAGAGACTGCCTCACACAATGTTCCTGGTTCCGGGTTACGGCGCACAGGGTGGAGGAGCCAAGGGAATAGCCGGAGCATTTGATGACAAAGGTCTGGGTGCAATTGTTAATTCATCAAGAGCGGTTATGTGTGCATACACTAAAGAGGATAATTGTGCTCCGGAAGACTATGCAGAGGCTGCAAGACGTGAAGTCATACGCATGAGAGATGATATTACTGCTTATACTGCTTTAAAATAAACGACTTTACTGAAAGTGGATATACAAATCAAGTATGCCTTAAAGGTCGGCGTAATTACTTTATATTTATAGAGTATTACGCTGAAAGTTTGGAAAGGAATGGTAAGATGTCAATAATAGATCAGAGCCGAAAGGCATATCTGCTTTTAGCGGATGGAACTGTGTTTGAAGGAAAAAGCTTCGGCGCAGAGGGTACAGTTATAGGTGAGGTTGTATTCACTACAGGTGTTACAGGTTACCAGGAAACTCTCACTGACCCCAGCTACTATGGACAGATAGTTACGCAGACATTTCCTCTGATAGGAAACTACGGTGTAAATGGTGAAGATAATGAATCTGACAGATCATATGTCAGCGGCTACATAGTAAGAGAATGGTGCGATACGCCTTCCAATTTCAGATGTACAGGAAATATAGATGAATTCCTTAAAAAGCAGAATATAATTGGCCTTCATTCAATAGACACTCGTTGCCTTACAAGGATCATACGTGAGGCAGGTGTAATGAACGGTATTATTACCACTGAAAATGTTAATGAAAAGAAGGACGAGCTTCTTGAACAGATCAAAAACTATAAAATCATAGATGCGGTAAAGAATGTAACAGGTGATAAGATAAGAACTTATTCTGAAGGAAATCCTAAATACAAGGTTGCACTTTTTGACTTCGGTTATAAGAGAAATATCCGCCAGGAACTTGTAAACCGTGGATGTGAGGTCGTAGTAGTACCTGCCGGCACATCTGTCCAGGAGATCCGGAACATTGCTCCGGATGGTATTATGCTATCAAATGGTCCCGGAGATCCATCCGAGAATACAGAGGTGATCAATAACCTTAAAGAGATAGGAAAGCTTGATATTCCTATATTTGGTATATGTCTTGGTCATCAGCTTCTTGCTTTGGCAAATGGTGCTAAGACGGAGAAGCTTAAATATGGTCATAGAGGAGCCAATCAGCCGGTTATTGATAAGGAATTGGGAAGGACTTTTGTTACAAGTCAGAATCATGGCTATGCTGTGGTAGGTGACAGCATTGATCCTGAGATTGGCGAAGTCTCTCACATTAATGCAAACGATGGTACCTGTGAAGGAATGAGATATAAGAAAATGAAAGCATTTACTGTACAATTCCATCCTGAAGCACATGGCGGTCCCTTGGATACAGCATATTTATTTGATGAATTTATCGATATGATGGGAAAGGAGAAAAACTGAAATGCCTTTAAGACAGGATATTAAAAAAGTACTCGTTATCGGCTCCGGACCTATCGTTATCGGACAGGCTGCCGAATTTGACTATGCCGGAACACAGGCTTGCCGTGCTCTCAAGCAGGAGGGTCTGGAGGTCGTACTAATAAACTCCAACCCTGCTACAATTATGACAGATAAGGCAATGGCAGATAAGATCTATATTGAACCGCTGACTCTTGATGTTGTTAAGAGGATAATTGAAATAGAAAAACCGGATAGCGTCCTTTCAACTCTGGGAGGTCAGACAGGTCTCACACTTTCAATGCAGCTTGCTGAGGAAGGTTTTCTTGACTCACATAATGTAAAGCTTCTTGGTGCAGATCCTGAGACTATCCATAAAGCAGAAGACAGACAGGCATTTAAAGATACCATGGAAAAAATCGGTGAACCCTGTATTCCTTCAAAGGTAGTAGAAACAATTGAAGATGCAGTTGATTTTGCTAAAATCATCGGTTACCCTGTTATAGTCCGTCCTGCATTTACTCTTGGAGGTACCGGAGGCGGGATAGCTGAAAACGAAGAAGAGCTTCGTGATATATCAAAAAATGGTCTCCGTCTTTCTCCTATAACACAAGTGCTTATCGAAAAGTGTATAAGCGGATGGAAGGAGATAGAATTTGAGGTTATTCGTGATAGAAAAGGTAATGTAATTACTGTATGTTCAATGGAAAACTTCGATCCTGTAGGTGTACATACAGGTGATAGTATTGTTATAGCACCGGCTGTGACTCTTTCAGACAGAGAATACCAGATGCTTAGAACTGCCTCTCTGAACATTATTTCCGAGCTTGAAGTTGAAGGCGGATGTAACTGTCAGTTTGCTCTTCACCCGGAATCCATGGAATACGCTGTAATAGAGGTCAATCCTCGTGTTTCTCGTTCCTCAGCACTTGCTTCAAAGGCTACGGGTTATCCTATTGCAAAAGTTGCAACAAGAATAGCTATAGGTTATACCCTTGATGAGATCATAAATCAGGTGACAGGCAAGACTTATGCCTGCTTTGAGCCTGCTCTTGATTACGTGGTTGTTAAATTCCCCAAATGGGCATTTGATAAGTTTGTTTATGCTAAAAGAACTCTTGGTACCCAGATGAAAGCTACCGGAGAGGTTATGGCTATTGGCACCAGTTTTGAACAGGCAATGATGAAAGCTGTTCGTTCAACCGAACTTGGCGTTGATTCCATGAATATGAAAAAGTTTGAAACTGTTGACACTGAAGAGCTTCTGGATAAGATCCCTCATGCGGATGATGAAAGAGCGTTCCAGATTTTTGAACTTTTGAAGAGAGGTATTTCTGTTTCCGAGCTTCACAAACGCACACTTATAGATGAGTGGTTCCTGGATAAGCTTAAAAATCTGGTTGAACTGCAAAACTACCTGGCAAAGGGTGAACTTACAGATGAAAAGTACCTTCTGGCTAAGAAATACGGTTTTTTAGATAGTACTATTGAACGTTTTTCCGGACAGAAATGCCCCATGAGAAAACGTGCAGTATATAAAATGGTTGATACCTGTGCAGGTGAGTTTAAAGCTGAAACTCCGTATTTTTACTCTACATTTGACGAGCAGAATGAAGCACTTCAATTTATCGAGAGAACAGATAAGGGCAAAAAGAAGATAATAGTTTTCGGCTCAGGTCCTATCAGAATAGGGCAGGGTATTGAATTCGATTACTGCTCTGTACATTGCGTTTGGGCATTAAAGGAAGAAGGCTATGAAGCAGTTATATGCAATAATAACCCTGAGACTGTTTCCACTGACTTTGATACCGGTGACAGATTGTATTTCGATCCTCTTACTAAGGAGGATGTTGAATCTATTATTGAAACTGAAAAGCCGTATGGTGTAGTTGTTCAGTTTGGCGGTCAGACTGCCATAAAGCTTACTCGTCATTTAGCTGATATGGGCGTAAGGATCCTGGGAACAAGTGCTGACAGTATTGATGCCGCAGAAGATAGAGAACGATTTGATGAGTTATTGGAAAAATGTGGTATTCCACGTCCTGCAGGACATACAGTAATGACTACTGAAGAAGCAGTAAGCGCGGCAGAAGAGCTTGGTTATCCTGTACTATTGCGTCCTTCTTATGTACTTGGCGGTCAGAATATGATTATTGCACATTCTGAAAAAGATGTTGTTGAATATATGGGGATCATAACAAGAACCATGATTGAGAACCCTGTACTCATTGATAAATATATGATGGGTAAAGAGGTCGAGGTAGATGCTATCTGTGATGGTAATGATTTTCTCATTCCCGGTATTATGGAGCATATTGAAAGAGCCGGTGTACACTCAGGTGACTCGATATCAGTTTATCCAGCTCAGACTCTTTCTCCTAAAATAGTTGATACTATTATTGATTATACTAAAAAGCTTGCTTTTGAGCTTAAAGTGAGTGGTTTGGTTAATATACAATATGTAGTATACAACGATGAAGTATATGTTATAGAAGTTAATCCTCGTTCTTCAAGAACAGTTCCTTATATAAGCAAAGTAACAGGTATCCCAATGGTTGATATTGCTACAAAAATAATGCTGGGAACTTCACTAAAAGAACAGGGCTACGAAAGCGGTCTTTACAGGAAGAGTAAGTATGTTGCAGTAAAGGTTCCGGTATTCTCCTTTGAGAAGCTCCAGGATGTTGATACAATGCTTGGTCCGGAAATGAAATCCACAGGTGAGTGCCTTGGTATTGCTGAAACATTTGAAGATGCTCTTTTAAAAGGCTTGATCGCAGCAGGCTATGACCTTAAAAAGGAAGGCGGAGTACTTATCTCTGTTCGTGATACTGACAAACAAGAGATAATAGCCATTGCAGACAAGTTTGCACAAATGGGATTTGAGCTTTATGGTACAAGCGGTACAGCAAGTGTACTTAATAAAAACATGATAGCTACTAATCTGGTCAACAAAATATCGGATAATCAGGAACCTAATGTAATTTCACTGCTGGAAAGCGGCAAGATACACTATGTAATTTCTACTTCAGAGAAAGGTCGTATGCCTGAAAGAGACTCGGTTAAAATGCGCCGTAAGTCAGTTGAGAGGTCAATATGTTCATTAACAGCTATAGATACAGCGAAAGCACTTGCCAATGTATTAAGAACTAACCGTTCCATTGATGATGTTGAGATGATAGATATAACAAAGATCTGAGTGGAGGATTAATATGTTTTTGTCAGAATCTCGTATCAGATCGGCAGGGTCTTCTGCATCAAAACAGATCGGTTTTGGAATTGTTCTAACCTTTCTATGGTTAGTAGGTTTATTTTCGGTCATAACTGATGATCCAAATGCACGAACTCATGGCTCATCTACTTTGAGCATGATCGCAGTTGATCTTGCAATGCTGTTATTATCACTTTTTCTATTATTTGTAGGCATTAATAAGAAAAAGACTATCTCTAAGGTAAAAAAACTTGCCAATATATTTGATGGTGATGAAGACGGTGTGCTTATTCCAAGTGAAACTGCAGTACTTATGGGTATGCCTGAACATAAGTTTATGAGTTTGTTTGATAAATGTATAGCCCGTGAGTATATTATAAATGCTTCACTTAATAATGAAAATGGAATACGTATTCTACTTACACGTAATGAAAACAAATCTGCTGACACGGAATGCCTGAAATGCCCTGAATGTGGTGCTTCAACAGATGTCAGAAAGGGATATTCAGGAAAATGTCAGTATTGCGGTTCACCGCTGGAGAGAAAGAATGAGACGTAAGGACAGGGAAATAACAGATATCAATGAGATAATGAAAATCATTGATGAGTG
>CACZQG010000100.1 GCA_902783235.1 uncultured Ruminococcus sp. | reverse complement strand
TGCTGGCATATTTCAAGCCTTTCCGACGCAGAAGTTCAGTATTTAGACAAGCAGAAAATTCAAGATTTAGTTGGGGGATCAATAATAACATTAAATGCGATGATGGGAATAGTAGCAGGATACTGAGTCTTACAGAGAGCTTTTGGGCGGTGTGAAAAAGCAGACCGATCCATGTGAATACGCCCCTGAGCAGAGTATCTGAAGTCATGGTGCATATACCAGATGTGTAGGATATTACGGCTCGCACCCGTTAAAGTGCTTTTGAGGACAGTGCAGTTTTTCTCACTGTTGAACAGAGGTGGTACCACGAGTTATTTCGTCCTCCGGTGAACTTTCATCGGGGGACTTTTATTTTTGTAAGGAAAGGATAATGAAAAATGACAGTATTTGAAGAACTGAAAAGAAGGGGACTTCTGGCGCAGCTTACCGATGAAGAGGAGATAAAGGAGCTTATCAACGCAGGTAAAGCCACTTTCTACATTGGCTTTGACCCGACTGCGGATTCCCTCCATGTTGGTCACTTTATGGCATTATGCCTTATGAAAAGACTTCAAATGGCAGGCAACAAACCGATCGCTTTGCTTGGAGGCGGTACTGGCATGATAGGCGACCCTTCTGGAAAGACCGACATGAGAAAAATGCTCACCAAGGAAACGATCCAGCACAATGTTGAATGCTTTAAAAAGCAGATGAGCCGCTTTATAGACTTTTCCGACAACAAGGCAATGGTGGTAAACAATGCAGACTGGCTGTTGGATCTGAACTATGTAGATGTACTGAGAGAGGTCGGAGCTCATTTCTCCGTAAACAAGATGCTTACCTTTGAATGCTACAAGCAGAGAATGGAAAGAGGTCTTACCTTCCTGGAATTCAACTACATGATAATGCAGAGCTATGACTTTTATAAGCTGTTTACCGACTATGGCTGCAATATGCAGTTCGGCGGCGACGATCAGTGGGCCAATATGCTGGGTGGTACCGAGCTTATCAGAAAGAAGCTGGGCAAGGATGCATATGCCATGACTATAACTCTCCTGCTCAATTCCGAAGGCAAGAAAATGGGTAAAACAGAAAAGGGTGCAGTATGGCTTGATCCCGAAAAAACCAGTCCATACGAATTTTTCCAGTATTGGAGAAACGTTTCCGATGCAGATGTTATAAAATGTCTGAAAATGCTCACCTTTGTACCCATTGAAGAAATAGAAGAAATGGAACAGCATATGGAAGGTGCAGAGTATAACAAAGCCAAAGAACTGCTGGCTTACGAACTTACAAAGCTTGTTCACGGGGAGGAAGAGGCTTCAAAGGCAAGAGAGACCTCCCATTCACTTTTTGCCGGCGGCGGAAACAGCGCAGATATGCCCTCCACTGAGATATCCTCTGATGATCTTGATGAAAACAACAGCATAGGCATTCTGACACTTCTTGTAAAAACAGGTCTTGCTCCCTCCAACGGCGAAGGAAGACGACTTGTACAGCAGGGAGGTATCTCCGTAAACGATCAGAAGATCACTGATCCCAAATCAATGATCGACCTGTCTCAGGAGGTTGTTATAAAGAAGGGCAAAAAGGTATTCCATAAGGCAATAAAGGCATAATGACAGCTCATAAGAAATACAAGGGTATACTGTATATCATACTTGCGGCATTTTTCTTTGCTGTAATGAATGTGTTCGTGCGTCTTGCCGGAGATCTGCCAACGATACAGAAAAGCTTTTTCCGAAACTTTGTAGCACTGATATTTGCTTTTATAATACTCAAAAAAGACAAGATATCCTTGGGCTGGCAAAAGGGAAATCTCAGATTTCATATAGTTCGTTCTGTTTGCGGAACATTGGGCATACTATGTAATTTTTACGCAGTAGATCACCTGAATATATCAGATGCATCCATGCTGAATAAAATGTCTCCCTTTTTCGCAATTATATTTTCTCTTATTTTCTTAAAGGAAAAGGTCACTCTTTGGCAGACAGCATTTGTAATACTTGCCTTCCTGGGATCACTTTTTATCATAAAGCCTTCATTAACAGGTCTGGAGTTTCTCCCTGCCCTGATAGGCTTTATGGGTGGAATGGGTGCAGGTGCGGCATATACAGCCGTGAGGCATCTGGGCAGCAAGGGAGAAAAAGGTCCCTTTATCGTTCTGTTTTTTTCCGGGTTTTCCTGTGCTGTCACACTTCCCTATCTTATATTTGCCTTCCGCCCCATGAGCATAATGCAGACAATATTTCTGCTTTGCGCCGGACTTTCAGCAGCCGGTGGACAATTTTCCATAACAGCGGCTTACTGTCATGCTCCGGCAAAGGAAATATCCGTCTATGATTATTCACAGATATTATTTGCAGCGGTTCTGGGCTTTTTTCTTTTCGGACAGATCCCGGACTTTCTCAGCTTTATAGGATATGGTGTCATAATTGCAAGTGCGGTGGGAATGTTTTTCTATAACAAACGCCGTGATGCGGCTTTTAAAAGACAATAGATTTACGCAGAAAAAAATTGTAACACATTTTACCTCCTGACATATTATGTACTATGAAACGGAGAACAGAAGGAAAACCGTTTCAAATACATCATATTTAAGGAGATGCATATTATGTGCGGACTTGGTAACAACAATTGTATCTGGATAATTCTTATCCTCATTCTCATCTGCGGCTGCGGCTGTGGAAACAATGGCTGTGGCTGCGGCAATAACGGCTGCGGCAACAACAATGACTGCGGCTGTGGATGCTAAGGTCAGACTTCCTGAACAGAGCGGTTTTTGCCGCTCTGTTTTTTTAAGGCAATACCGCACAAAGATTGTGCGTCAGATTGACCGGCAGATTTTTCGTTAGATTGTACAAAATCGATGCAGACATACTGGTCTGTCGGTCAGCCCCTCTGTCAGCTAACGCTGACACCTCCCCCTCGGGGGAGATCACGTACCCCAAGGGCATTTGTGT
>CACZQG010000099.1 GCA_902783235.1 uncultured Ruminococcus sp. | reverse complement strand
TGGCGTATTTCAAGCCTTTCCGACGCAGAAGTTCAGTATTTAGACAAGCAGAAAATTCAAGATTTAGTTGGGGGATCAATATTTATTCAACAGGCTCTAAGGCAATACCGCAGATCACTTATGCGTGTTGCCTTAAATAATATAAACAGGAGATGAAAATAATGAATGCAGTGGACATTATCACAAAGACAAAACGTAAGGAAAGGCTTACAAAAAAAGAAATAGACTGGCTGATAAACGGCTACGTTGAAGGCACTATCCCGGACTATCAGATGTCTGCCTGGCTCATGGCAGTATGCTTCAATCCGCTGAGTGACACCGAGACTCTTATGCTCACCGAAATAATGCGTGATTCGGGAGATAAGCTGGATCTCAGCAGCATTGAGGGTGTTACTGTGGATAAGCACAGCACCGGCGGTATCGGTGACAAAACAAGTCTTATTATCGCCCCCATATGCGCTGTATGCGGTCTGAAGGTACCGAAAATGTCCGGACGGGGTCTGGGATTTACAGGCGGTACTATTGATAAGCTGGAAAGCATAGATGGATTTAAAGTAAATGTAGAATTCAAGGATTATGTAGATATTATAAATAAAAACGGTGCAGCTATAATCGCTCAGAGCGGACATCTGGTCCCTGCTGATAAAAAGCTGTACGCACTGCGTGATGTTACCGGTACAGTGGACAGCATCCCCCTTATATGCTCCAGCATAATGAGCAAAAAGCTTGCTACAGGAGCTGACTGCCTGCTCCTTGATGTCAAGTGCGGCACCGGTGCATTCATGAAAAATCAGGATGATGCAAGACAGCTCGCCGAGCTTATGGTACAAGTGGGTAAAAAAGCGGATAAGCTTACCCGTGCAATGATTACCGATATGAACCAACCTCTGGGCAATGCGGTGGGAAATGCTCTTGAAGTCATTGAAGCCTGCAATATATTATCCGGAAAACAGAAGGACAGGCTGTATGATCTGTGCATCCAGCTGGCAGCTAATATGCTGGAGCTGGGAGGCAAGGGCAGCTACGAAAAATGCCGCCGGGCAGCAATAGAAGCTGTGGACAGCGGCAAAGCATTGCAAAAGCTTGCTGATATAGTTGAAGCCCAGGGCGGCAAAAAGGAAATGATACTTGATACAAGCCTGTTCCCCACGCCTGTTTACAGCCGGGAGGTAAAGACAAACTGCGGCGGATACATATGCGGCATAAACAGCGAGGAAATAGGTATGGCAGCCCTTATGACCGGTGCAGGACGCAAATCTAAAGAGGATACTATCGACAGCTCAGCAGGTATAATTCTTCAAAAGCACGTTGGAGATAAGATACACAGCGGTGATACTATCATGACCCTCTACTCCTCTACTGTAAAGGATCTCACAGCAGCAGCCGAAAGAGCTGCCAAGGCAGTTGAGCTTTCCGCAGAGATCCCTAATGTACGCTCCGTAGTTCTGGAAGTCGTTCAGTGATCTGAAAAGAATTAAAAAGGTCGCTTTTTGAAAAAAGCTCCGCAAAAACTTTTATTTTCGCTTGTACTCTCATGCGTTAGGCAGTTGTAAGCTCGAAGAGCAGCTTTTATGCGTGAACGGGTTTTATATTTGATTGAAACGCTCAACCCCCGACCCGTGAAATGGGTCGGGGGTTTTGTGTCAGCTCTTTTGCCGGCTATGGATGCATTTACTTTATTTCTTACCGGATCATGAAAGGTGCAGGCGAAAAACTGCCATGTAACATATGGCAGTTTTTCAGTAGAGTTACGGCTGTTCTCATGGCTGACGGCAGCAATCAGAGCAGCCTTTACCAAAAACTAAAAGCTCGGCGTGTCTTGCCGAGCTTTTTACCGCATCCTTTTATAATATGGTAGAAACAAAACTACAAATTCACATTGCAGGCTGAACCTCTGCAACAAAACCCCCGACCCATTTCACGGGTCGGGGGTTGAGCGTTTCCATTTAATCCTGATCATAATCTTGCTTTATAGCTGCTCTTCGAGCTCACAACTGCCTAACGCATAAGAGTATGAGCGAAACTAAAAGTCTTTGCCAAGCTTTCTTCAGAAAGCGGGCTCTTCGAGCTCACAACTGCCTTACGCATGGAAGTATGAGCAAAATTAAAAGTCTTTGCCAAGCTTTCTTCAGAAAGCGGAGGGTCAGCTTTCGGTAGCGTCGGCAGTTACGGGTGTTGCCTGAATGGAGACCTTTTGAAGTCCAACTGCCCAGACCTTGCTGTAGTTGGGAAAGCTGATAGTGGCATCAGCAGTGAAAGAATTACTCTGGATGTTGTATTTCAGCAGATCCACAGAGGCGATTATATCCTTTTCGGTTATTTCGGCTATGTCCTCCTCCGGACCTATGATCTCGAATTCAAGTCCATAGGTATTTACCGAGCAGTTGTAATCGCTGGGTGCATTAAGTATTGATATATCATTTACTGCAACAGTCTTTTTGGCAAGTCCTTCCGTATTGAGTTTAACGGTAACAGTTGAAATATTGGAAAGATCCTTGTAATTATCGGGAACTTTGATATCAAAGGTCTTGTTGTAATCCCAGCCTATATCATAAAGAGGTATAGAGCCTACCGTCCACTTGTCTATCTTTTCCAGCTCAGTATTGGGGGATGCAAGCTTTATGCTCTCCACGCTCATATCCAGGGCAAGAGATTTTCCGTCAAAGGATGAGGGCGCATATTTCAGATCATATGACAGTCCCAGCATTTTCTGCATATATACGGGTATCTCAATAGTATAATCATTATCGTTGAAATACATATTGGTCATATCTATCTTACCGTCATTTTTATCGTACAATACGATCTCGGAGCTATGGAATGTATATGTAGCCTCCAGCTCCTGAGAATTGCTTACCAGAACAGACGCTTTTTCTATGTTGTCAAGCTGGGTGGAGGGTCCGGTGATCTCCACCTTTTTAGGAGTACACTTAAAATCAGCCGAATCCATATACATATCATCTGCTGCCGTAAGATTGGGTGCTTCTACCGAAAGCTCGAAATCTCTTGTATCCAGACGGTCAAACATAACAGTTACCATTGAAGGCGTTATGCTTGCCACCTCAAACTTCTCATCCGACTTCTTGGCTGATATCTTTATATCCAGCTGGGCTTCCCCTGCCTTATTCACATTTTCCACAACAGCAGTTGCTATAAGATCATCTGCGGAAAAATTACCTATGCTGGCTCTGTCTCCCTTTATAGTAACATTTACCGTTTTGACACTGCTGGATATAACGCTGAGTCCGTTGCTTTCAGCAGAGGTACCGGTAATATCTATTTCCAGCGGTATGTTGCTGATAGTTTTGGGAGTAGTGGGATAGATGGTTATAGATATAATAAACCATATTATAACAGCCAGTATCCCAGAACCTATGATCATTACTATATTGGATGACATTGCTGATACTATATTATTTTTTATCGCCTTTATGATATTCACTTTTTACCCTCTCCTTTTGAACGTCCCCGCAGCTTTGATGCAAAGGGAAGGACCTCCTGATATTTGGGATCCACAGCCTCATGAAGCCGTTCATTCAGCATGAACTTGGTATAATCCCTTGTAAGCTCGCCGTTTTCAGCAACAGATATCTGTCCTGTTTCCTCAGATACAATAATTATCACCGCATCTGAATTTTCACTCATACCAATGGCTGCTCTGTGTCGTGAGCCCAGCTTCTTGTTGATAAGCTCCTCCTTCTGAGGCTTGGGGAGAAAGCAAGCAGCTGCAAGGATCATACCGTCACGCATTATAACTGCTCCGTCATGGAGAGGTGTATCCTTGAAAAAGATATTCCCGAAAAGCTCCTTGCTGGGACGGGCTTTAAGTATGGTCCCGGTCTCTATCTGCTCACCCAGCCTGGTCTGCCTCTCTATTACAATAAGCGCACCGGTCTTGGTAGCTGACAGATCCATACAGGCATCACATATCTCATCAATAGCTTTTTTCCACTTTGTTGTTTTTTCATCGGAATTTTCCCCGAAATTGAAAAGCCGCAGTCCCACCTTGGTACGTCCTGCCTTTTCAAGAGCACGGCGTATCTCCGGCTGGAACATTATGAGTATTGCCAGAAGACCCACATCCATTATGCTTTTTACTATGTAAGAAACGGATTTCAAGCCTACCAATACGCTCACAGCATAAGCTACCAGAACGATTATTATTCCCTTTATCAGCTGACTTGCCCTTGTTTCTCTTATAAGCTTTATGAGAAGGTATACCAGATATGACAGAATGAGTATATCTATGATATCCAGAACTGTCATTGTCTGCATAACGCTCCATATCATATTTATCCAGTTTTTTATTACATCCATATGTTTTCTCCTGATCTATATTAAGGCAACACCGCACAAAGACCGCTTGGAAGCTTTTCACGTCATCCGCCAGTGTTTCACCAAATCTTTGATTTGGATTGAAACACAAGTGCCCTTGGGGTATGCTTGCAGATTTTCCTTTATC
>CACZQG010000098.1 GCA_902783235.1 uncultured Ruminococcus sp. | reverse complement strand
TTGACATACGCCAGTATGCCTGCATCGATTTTGCACAATCTAACGAAAAATCTGACTTCGCATCTGACGCACAATCTTTGTGCGGTAGTGCCTTAATTATCATATTATCCGTATGGGACGAAAAAAAATAAACACATATGAAAGGTAGATCATTATGAATAACAAGTTAAAGATAGTTTCTGTTCTTGCAGCAATTGCGCTGCTTCCGGGCTGCGGTGCCTTCAATAATTCATCAAGCACTGCGGAAAGCTCTTCCTCAGCGGCAGAGGCTGCTGCTTCAAATGAGACAAGCAACTGCTGTGAGTCAGGCGATAAGGAGTGCTGCACTCAGCCTGCTGACTGCTGCGGCGATGATGCATCCACAGCAGCTGCTTCTACTGCTTCTATAGGAACTCCCGAAAAAACCGATGTAAATATAGGACATCTGAATTCTACAGCACACCTGTTAGCTTTTGTAGCTCAGGAGGAAGGATATTTCAAGGAGGAGGGACTGAATGTTACCCTTACTCAGTTCTCCAGTGCTGCTGAGCTGCTGGGAGGTCTTGAATCAGATAAGCTGGATGCAGCGTTTATAGGCTCTGTTCCCACTCTTACATTCCAGAGTCAGGGACATGATATTTCTGTATTCGGCGGTGCAATGACCAATGGTCACGGTTATGTTATAAAGCCTGAATTTACCGACAAGGACGAAGCCGGAGTAGAGATACTAAAGGGAAGAAATGTTGCATCGGTCAAGAACAGTGTTCAGGATGCAGAGCTTCAGATATTGCTGAAAAATGCAAATATACAGATCGGCGAAGGAGAAGACAAGGTCAATATAGTTTACTTTGAAAGCCAGAAGGACGCATATGCCGCTCTTATGAACGATAGTATAGATGCAGCCTCTGTATATTCGCCTTATGCATCTCTTGCCAAGTCCCAGGGCTATAAGGTGGTATATTACTGCGCTCATGAAAAGGCACTGGAAAATCAGCCCTGCTGCCGTCAGGTTGCAGCCACATCTGCCCTGAACAGCAATCCCAACACATACATAGCTTTAGAACGTGCATTTATAAAGGCATATCATTTCACACAGACAGATCATGAAAAGACAATACAGGATGTAAAAAAATACATAGATATAGAAAATGACTTTATCGACACAGAGGTTTACGGCGGTTACAGTGTATCAAGTCCCGATCCGGATAAACAGGGTACGGCGGAGCTGAAAAAGACCATTGTGGAGCTGGGATATACAGATGATTATGATATTGAGCCTCTTTATAATACAGATATTTACAAGAAGGCACTGGACAGCATCTTATCGCAGAGTCCTGATAATATATATAAGTCTTTAGAGGAGCATTTTAATGAATACGAATAAAATCGAGATAAAGGATCTAACCGTTAATTATACTGAAAACAAGCGCAGCTTTAACGCTCTCCATAATGTTTCCTTCGGCGTTGGCAGCGGTGAGTTTGTTAGTGTTATAGGTGCCAGCGGCTGTGGGAAATCTACCCTTCTGAGTGTATTGGAGGGATTGTATTCTCCTGCCGGCGGCAGTGTGGAGATCGATGGAAAAGAGCTTCGGGGGACAGGTACGGAGCGAGGAGTAGTGTTTCAGCACTACTCCCTCTTTCCGTGGATGACAACAAAAAAGAACATAGAATTCGGTATCAAGCAGGCAAGACACGATGTAAAGCGCAGTGAACGTGGAAGGATAGCAGAGGAGTTCCTGTCAAAGGTGGGACTTACAGGCTTCGGAGAAAAATATCCATCACAGCTTTCCGGCGGTATGCAGCAGAGAGCAGCTATTGCAAGAGCATTGGCAATGGATACACAGATACTTCTCATGGATGAACCCTTCAGCGCCATTGATGCAAAAAATCGTGTTATACTCCAGGAGCTTCTTTTAAAGCTATGGGAGGGAAGCGGTCACGAGGAACGAAAAACCGTTGTATTCGTTACCCATGATATAGATGAAGCAATACTTCTGTCTGACAGGATAGTAGTTCTCACTGCTCATCCGGGTACTGTAAATGAAATAGTCAACGTACCATTTGAACGCCCGAGAAGGAGAGAACAGCTTATAAAGACAGATGAATACGGCAGATTCCGCAGCCGTTTGCTGTCTCTTCTGTATAATGACGTGGCAGAACGTATAGGGGGAGATGAGGTGGTACTATGACAGCCGCAAAACGATTTGTACGTGTTACGCATATTTTATTCATCATACTTCTGGGTATACAGTTTATTCCCGACAGCTCGACCAAAGAAACATTTACGGCATCTCTTATAATTTTTATTTCAGGGCTTGAAGCAATCGTGCTGGCAGCTTCTGTTTTTATAAAGAAAGAAAAATCCCTGTCTCTTATACTTGATATTGTGGGATTCATTTATGCTTTTCTTATTATATGGACTCTGGCAACTGCCAAATTCAATATTCTTAATGATCTTCTTTTTCCGGCACCGGGAAAGGTGGTACATCAGTTTGTAGAGGACAGGGATAAGATCTGGGTAAATGTAATAAGCTCACTGGGAACAACATTTGAAGGCTTTATTCTGGCTGCGGTAATAGCGATCCCTTTGGGATTGTTTATCGGATGGAGTGCAAGAGTGGGAAGTGCTGCATCCTATATTACAAAGTTTTTCAGCTCCATACCGCCGATAGTTTATATCCCTTATGGTATAGCACTTCTTCCCACATTCCGTTCCGTATCGGTATTTGTAATATTCTTAGCCACCTTCTGGCCGGTATTTGCAGGTACTATGAGCGGAGTGCTGGGAGTGGACAAGAAGATCCTTGATTCGGCAAAGGTATTGAATGTAAGCCGGTGTGAGATGCTGTTTTCAGTAATACTTCCTGCTTCATTGCAGCAGATATTTCTGGGATGCAATCAGGGATTGAGCGTGTCCTTTATACTTCTGACATCAGCTGAGATGATAGGTGCCCGTGACGGAATGGGATACTATGTAAAGTATTATTCCGACTTCGGTGATTATACAAGAACTATTACAGGACTGCTGGTTATTGGCTTTGTAGTCATAATAGTTACTTTTCTTTTTAATATGCTCCAGTCTTATCTTTTGAGATGGAAAAAGTAGATAAAACCTCCGGATACTATTGATCCCCCAACTAAATCTTCAATTTCAGCATTTATTCTTCGCATAAATCTTCAAGATTTAATTGGGACATCAATATTTCGGAGGCTTTTGCTTTGCCTAAAAAAATATAAATACGCAGGAATATTTTGTGTACCATGATGATTTCATATAAAGCCTATTGACTCTATATGAAATATATGCTATAATACATATATACTAAATAGGAATTGTAAGCATTGGTTTGCAATTGCTGCTGCGGTATAAATTAATTGAAAGGGAATCTTAAAATGAAAAAGTGTATGTTCTGTATCAACTGTATGAATATCAAGCGCACCATGAAGAGAACAGCTTTACGATGTTGAATCTTATAACATATATGTAAGGCTATACATTCATGATGCGTGGAGTGCTTTATGCATTTCACGTTTTTTTTGGAGGCATTCACATGGTTGAAAAAAGAGAGAGCATTACAGCAAAGCTGTGTGCATTTGCAAGGGCATGGCATTCCAACAGGTCACGGGAAAAGATATATGATGATTACCTGGCATTTGATCTGCTGGGAAGAGAAGAGTATGAAGAAATGTATGAAATGGTAAGCAGCGGATTTGGCGGGGGCTTCCGTTTTTCTCCTGATGACACAGAGCAGATAATAATAGAATATATTGCTCCCATACCCCTTTCAAGGATACATTTCTCTGAAAGCAGACTTCAAAGGTTGGCGGAAGAAAATGAGAAGGTCCAATATGTTATATGCGGAGCAGGCTCGGACAGCTTTTCGTTCCGAAGCGGAAACGATAATATCCGTGTATTTGAAATAGATCATCCGGACACCCAGCGTTATAAGCTGGAGAAAATCAAAAGGCTGGAATGGAAGATCCCCGGAAATGTCAGCTTTGTTCCGGTGGATTTTGAAAAGGAAAGAATGTGTAAAAAGCTTATAGATGCCGGTTTTGATCCCGGGGTCAAAACTTGTTTCAGTATTCTGGGTGTTTCCTATTATCTGACTCTTGATGTGTTCAGGGATACACTTTCACAAATAGCTGAGCTGTCCTCTGTGGGAAGTATCCTAATATTTGATTATCCTCATAAGAGCGGAGATTTTCCAAGGCGTGTCAACAGACTTGAAGAGATCACCCGGGCACTGGGAGAGGAGATGCAGGGGGGATTTGAGTATGGTGAGATATCCAGGGCATTGTATTCACTGGGATTTCAGATAGATACATATATGTCCCCTGAAAAGGTGCAGAAAAGATACTTTGAAGGACGTTCTGACGGTATGAGAGCATTTGAAAATGTAAGTCTGCTCTCAGCGTCATTTACATCAGGTTATAATTTTGAATAATAAGGAGCGGTAGTAATGAAAGGTTATAAAAATATAGATACAGCAGTGATCCATGGCGGTATATCCGTAGACGAAACAACAGGTGCGGTGAACGTACCTATTTATCAGACCTCTACCTATAAACAGGATGGTCTGGGAAAGATGAGAGGATATGAATATTCCCGTACAGGAAATCCCACACGAGAGGCGTTGGAAAAGCTTATTGCAGAGCTTGAGAGAGGCTATGCAGGATTTGCCTTTGGATCCGGAATGGCAGCAATAACAGCTGTACTGAGTCTTCTTCACAGCGGTGACAGAGTTCTTATATCCACAAATGTATATGGCGGAACCTTCAGACTGCTTGATAAGGTGTTTGATCACTTTGGCATATCCTACACCATTGCTGATACAGAGCATCCTCAAAACTATGAAAAGCAGATAACCGCTGATGTAAAAGCGGTGATAATTGAAAGCCCTGCAAATCCGCTTATGACTGTTACTGATATAAAGACAATATCCGATATCTCCCACAGGCATGGTCTTCTTGTCATTGTGGACAATACCTTTATGACACCCTACCTCCAGAGACCGCTGGAGCTGGGAGCCGATATAGTTGTGCACAGTGCCACAAAGTATCTTGGAGGACACAGCGATGTGGTGGCTGGACTTGCGGTTGTCTCCACAAAGGAACTGGCAGATAAGATAGCTTTTATACAGAATTCCACCGGTGGAGTGTTGGGACCCTTTGATTCGTTTCTGCTTATAAGAGGTATAAAAACACTTGCAGTACGCATGGACAGACACGTTGAAAATGCAGTTAAAGCGGCAGAATATCTGGTCTCTCATAAGGCAGTAAAAAGTGTTTATTATCCCGGACTTGAAACTGATAAAGGATATGAGATAAATTCAAGGCAGGCAAAAAACGGGGGAGTAATGATATCCTTTGAGCTTCATGAAAACTATGATATAAACGTTTTCTTTGAGAGCCTGGAGCTTGTTTCCCTTGCAGAAAGTCTTGGCGGTGCGGAGTCATTGGTATGCCATCCATCCACCATGACCCATGCTTCAATACCTGCTGATATAAGAAAAAAAGTGGGTATAACAGATGGTCTTATTCGTCTGTCTGTGGGAATAGAGAATAGTGAGGATATAATTGCTGATTTAGAGCAGGCAATAGAGAAAGCCGAAAGAAGGTGAGTCCTGAATGAAATATTATGATTCGATGCAGTCACTTATAGGAGGTACTCCGCTTGTAAGGCTGGGAAATATGGTAAACAAAGCAGGAGTGAATGTATTTGCAAAGCTGGAACTGTGGAATCCTTCCGGAAGCGTAAAGGATCGTACCGGTATGTATATGATAAATGATGCGGAAAGGAAGGGTGTGCTTAAAAAGGGAGGAACTATCGTCGAGGCGACTGCCGGCAATACAGGACTGGGAATAGCCTTTGCCGCCCTTAACAGGGGATACAGGATAATCTTTGTTGTTCCCACAAAATTCTCTGCGGAAAAGCAGTCATTATTACGAGCTTTAGGAACTGAGGTGATCAATACTCCCCGTGAGGAGGGAATGCTGGGAGCAGTCAGAAAGGCAGAGGAGATCAAGTCACAGATACCAGGCGCCATATCTCTGGAGCAGTTCAGAAATCAAAGCAATCCTTTAGCACACTATGAGACAACAGGCAGAGAGATATTTGATGATCTGGACGGAAAAATAGATTATGTTGTGGCAGGTGCCGGAAGCGGAGGTACATATACCGGTATCCTTCGCTATATCAAGGAGAGAATGCCGGGCGTCAAAGGGGTACTTGCGGATCCTGTTGGCTCAACAATGGGCGGCGGTGAGCATGGTGATTACAATATTGAGGGGATCGGTAACGATTTTATCGCTGAAACAATGGATATGTCCCTGGTGGATGAGGTTATCAAGGTGACTGACAGTGATGCATTTGAGACTGCACGACTGCTGACAAAAAAAGAGGGGATCATAGCAGGCTCCTCCTCGGGGGCTGCTATGGCAGCGGTATTAAAGCTGATAAATAAAGGGGCTGTGGGAAACATAGTCACTGTTTTTCCTGATAGGGGAGACAGGTATTTTACTACCGGACTGTATGACAATGAATTACAATGATAAATAATGTGTCCTCAGCAACTGCCGGATAGCAGTTGCTGCCCCAAAATCCTGTTTTACAGGATCAGGATTTGGATATGCTATAGGCAACACCGCACAAAGACCGCTTGGAAGCTTTGCACGTCATC
>CACZQG010000097.1 GCA_902783235.1 uncultured Ruminococcus sp. | reverse complement strand
TTGGTGAAACACTGGCATATGTCAAAGAGATTTTGTGCAAGATAAAGGAAAATCTGCAAGCATACCCCAAGGGCACTTGTGTTTCTACCCAAATCTTAGATTTGGTGAAACACTGGCGGATGACGTGCAAAGCTTCCAAGCGGTCTTTGTGCGGTGTTGCCTTAATAATTGTTCAAGCCGTATGCCAGAGTCATGAGACTATCTGCAAGATGAACATTTTCAACTATAATCTTTTCATTTTCAGTGATATTGAACTCATAGTGGCTGAAATTCCAGAATGCCTTTATTCCGCATTTAACAAGCTCAGGGACCAGCTCACCTGCCGCTTTTTTGGGAATACAAAGTACTGCACAAACAGGTGAATTATCACGGCAGAAGTCAGAAACTCTTGATATATTCATAACCTCTATGCCACGCATTTTTTTGCCGCAGATATTGGGATCGTTATCAAAAATACCGATAAGCTGGAAGCCTCTTTTGGGGAACTCAATATGAGCGGTAATGGCACGTCCTAAGTTGCCGGCACCGATGAGAATAGTCTTGTTTGCGGCTTGCAGCCCCAGAATATTGCCCACTGCTTCATGCAGCTGCTCTATATTATATCCATAGCCCTGCTGCCCAAAACCGCCGAAGCAGTTAAGATCCTGTCTTATCTGTGATGCGGTAAGACCCATTTTTTCCGACAGCTCACGGCTTGATATATGGATAACGCCCTGACGTTTCAGTTCCCCCAGGAATCTGTAATATCTCGGGAGGCGTTTTATTACAGGAGATGATACCTCTGATCTCGGCATATTATCCCTCCTAATGCATCAGTTCATAAGAGCCGAAAGCCTGTTGTTGATCTCTTCGAGGAATTCCTTGGAGTTTACTTTTTTCTTATTTTCCAGAGTAGAGAGCATATACAGATCACCTGTCATAACTCCCTCTTCTATTGTCTGTATGGTAGCCTTTTCAAGTGCATCAGCATACTTGATAAGCTCAGGGATATTATCCAGCTCACCACGCTTTCTGAAAGCACCGCTCCATGCAAATATAGTAGCAACTGAGTTGGTAGAGGTCTCCTCCCCCTTCAGATGCTTGTAGTAATGGCGCTGTACTGTACCGTGAGCTGCTTCATATTCATACTTGCCGTCAGGTGATACCAGTACTGATGTCATCATTGCCAGTGAACCAAAGGCAGTAGATACCATGTCGGACATTACATCGCCGTCATAGTTCTTGCAGGCCCAGATATATCCGCCCTTTGAACGGATAACACGAGCCACGGCATCATCTATAAGGGTATAGAAATATTCTATGCCTGCCTTATCGAACTTTTCCTTGTATTCTGCCTCAAATATCTCAGCAAAAATATCCTTAAAGCGGTGGTCATACTTCTTGGATATAGTATCCTTTGTGGCAAACCACAGATCCTGCTTGGTATCCAGAGCAAAATTGAAGCATGAACGGGCAAAGCCTTCGATACTCTTATCAATATTGTGAAGACCCTGAATTATACCGTCACCGTCAAATTCGTGAATAGTCTGTCTTGTCTCATTGCCGTCCTTGTCAGTGAATACCAGTTCAGCCTTGCCGCCGCCCTTTACCTGCATTTCCGTATTTTTGTAAACATCTCCGTAGGCATGACGGGCAATGGTGATAGGACTTGTCCATGTGGGTATATAGGGAGTGATACCCTTTACAAGTATAGGTGTTCTGAAAACAGTACCATCCAGTATTGCTCTGATAGTACCATTTGGTGACTTCCACATCTGTGACAGATTATATTCAGGCATTCTTGCCGCATTTGGAGTGATGGTAGCGCATTTTACAGCGACACCGTATTTTTTTGCTGCCTCAGCACTGTCAAAGGTTACCTGATCCTTGGTCTTTTCTCTGTTTTCAAGACCCAGGTCATAATACTCACTTTTAAGATCCACATAAGGAGTAATAAGAATATCCTTTATCCACTGCCAGAGTATTCTTGTCATCTCATCGCCGTCCATTTCAACCAGCGGCGTTTTCATTTGGATTTTAGCCATTTATTTTTCCTCCTTCTTTGGCACTTTTGAAAAAAGCACCGTAAAACTCTTAGTTTTCCCCTTTATTGCTTTCCCGTTCAGGCATTTCAATGCCGATTACAGGACATTTATATTACTTGATTTAAATGAGTCAGCTGCAGCAGAACTGTATTTTGGGGACAATTATGCTCTCGTTTGATGCTTCATAACTCCAAGCGGCACATAATTACCCATTACGAATTAATGATCCTTTCTGCCGCAGCAGCTGCTCCCATTATCACCGGATAAATCAAGGTACACCCATATCTCCATGCCGGATATTCCCGGTCCTCTTTATAACGCATTATGAGAGGCAATGCTGCGAGATTTCCCAAACGGTACAGCTCCATATACCATCTGCCCTCTATCACCGAATATATAAGACCCATCACGAATATGAGCACCCAGGAGAAAAGAAATATCTTTGTCTTCAAGGATCTTTCAAGATCACTTCCCAGCAGAAATACCCATACGGCACATACACTTCCTCCGCTGCCGAACCATGCCAGCAGGCACAGAAGAAATATCATGACCGTTCTCATATTGCTGTCAATAGTGGTCATATCCTTTACGAACAAAGCCGCACAGCCCAGAAAAACCGGCAGCATAAAGCTCGTACCTCTCAGCAGCGTAAATTCCTCATGGTTAAAATACACGAAAGCCACATGGCTCACTGCCAGAAGTATCACTCCCAGAATAAAAAGATTTTTTATATTCCGTGTGCCGCAAAACAGCTTTGCAGCGAGAAAGCAGGCTATGGGAGCAGCTATCTGCCCGATAAAGCGCAGAAGCTGATATACCCATATATTTCCTATACCCAGTACAGCCTGCCCGAAGCAGTCAATAAAAAACGCAGCTGCTGCAATTATCACAAGTGCAGTAAAGGATATCCCGGTCTGCTTTTTTCTGTTTCCCGGAATAGTTACTCTTCTGCCTACAGGTCTTTTCTTTGAAATATCTATCTGCATTTTTCACCTCATACCGGAAATTTATCTGAACAGCTTTATCATCAGCAGGAATATCCCTACAGCGATAAACGAAACTGCTGCGGCTATGGTATTCCTTTTTCGTATTATCATATCCGGAAAATATTTTTTCAGCAAGAAGCTGACACCTGCGTATATGACAAACAATAATGCCACCGCCATCAGCTTTTCTCCAAAGCTGAACTGCTTTTTCAGGCTTCTGAAAATTGAAGCATAGATCATTTCATCGACTCTCTTGTATAGTCAAGAAGTCCGCCGGCAAGGATTATATCACGGGTTCTGCCGCTGAGCTCGCAAAGTACCTTAATGTCATTGCCCTTGGTCTTGTTCTTGACAGTAAGCTCCGAAACACCGTTTTCTATATCATTTCTTACATTTTCCAGTACCAGCTCATCACCCTGATCTATGGTATCATAATCAGCCTCATTTACGAATGTAAGAGGGAGAATGCCTGCATTTATAAGATTTGCTCTGTGTATTCTTGCAAAGGACTTAACAAGAACCGCCTTGATGCCAAGATAGAGAGGTGCCAGTGCAGCGTGCTCTCTTGATGATCCCTGACCGTAGTTTGAGCCGCCCACGATAATGCTCTTGCCCATTTCCTTAGCTCTTGCAGGGAAATGCTCATCGCAGATAGTGAAGCAGTGCTGAGAGATAGCAGGTATGTTTGAACGAAGAGGAAGGATCTTTGCACCTGCGGGCATAATGTGGTCGGTAGTGATATTGTCCCCCACTTTAAGTGAAACACCGGCATCTATGGAATCGTCCAGAGGTGATGTTTCGGGGAAAGGCTTGATATTGGGTCCACGGAGTATCTCAACGCTGTCCATATCAGCCTCGGCAGCAGGAGGAACTATCATGTTGTCATTTATCTTGAATACCTCAGGGAGCTTGAATTCGGGCATATCTCCCAGATCTCTCGGATCGGAGAATACACCTGCTATTGCGGAAGCAGCTGCCACCTCGGGAGATACCAGATAGATCTGACCATCCTTTGTGCCGGAGCGTCCTTCAAAGTTTCTGTTGAATGTACGCAGGGAGATTCCCTTTGAGTTGGGAGACTGACCCATACCGATACACGGACCGCAGGCACTTTCAAGTATTCTTGCACCTGCATCTATCATAATGGAAAGAGCACCGTTTTCAGCCAGCATATTCAGCACCTGCTTGGAGCCGGGAGCGATAGCAAGTGAAACATCGGGATGCACCGTTCTGCCCTTTAAGATATGTGCTACCTTCAGCATATCCATAAGAGATGAGTTTGTACATGAACCGATACAAACCTGATCTATCTTTATCCTTCCTATCTCCTTTACAGATTTTACATTGTCGGGAGAATGAGGACAGGCAGCCATAGGCTCCAGAGTGCTCAGATCTATAGTCAGCTCCTCGTCGTATACTGCGTCCGGATCAGCGGAAAGCTCTGTCCATACCTCTTCACGCTTCTGAGCCTTTAAGAATTCCTTTGTTATCTCATCTGAGGGGAATATGGATGTAGTTGCGCCAAGCTCTGCGCCCATGTTGGTTATAGTAGCTCTTTCGGGAACGGAAAGTGTCTTAACGCCTTCGCCGCAGTATTCTATCACCTTTCCCACGCCGCCTTTAACAGACATTCTTTTCAGCACTTCCAGTATAACATCTTTAGCTGCGACCCAGGGAGAAAGCTTGCCCTTGAGCTCCACCTTTACCACCTTTGGGCAGGTAATATAATAAGCACCGCCGCCCATAGCAACAGCAACATCAAGACCGCCGGCACCGATAGCTATCATACCGATACCGCCGCCTGTGGGAGTATGGCTGTCAGAGCCTATAAGGGTTTTGCCGGGAATTCCGAAACGCTCCAGATGCACCTGATGGCAGATACCGTTGCCGGGACGAGAAAAGTATATGCCGTGCTTTTTGGCAACACTGCCGATAAAGCGGTGGTCATCGGCATTTTCAAAGCCATTCTGGAGAGTATTGTGGTCGATATATGCCACACTTCTCTCTGTTCTTACTCTCGGCACTCCCATAGCCTCAAATTCCAGATAAGCCATAGTACCTGTAGCGTCCTGAGTAAGGGTCTGATCGATCCTGATACCGATCTCCTGTCCCTTTACCATTTCACCATCAACGAGATGTGCTTTAAGAATCTTTTCCGTTAATGTCAAACCCATTGTGTTCACATTCCTTTCAAATATCGTTTCAGATCACAGCAAACGCCGGAACATGACCGGCATTTGCCATACAAAACTGCTACTTATATTTTACAACATTATACCATTGTTTGTCAAGAAAATATCAAGCCTTTTTCAAATATTTTTGAAGTCCCTCCATTGTCCCCGGTAAATCATGCTTCAAGCTGTACAGATAAAGCAAAAGCAGCATCCGAAGACACTGCTTGTTTCCCGATATGTCCGGCAGTGTTTTCCCGTGGTCTACCGCCTTCTGTTATTTCTGTAAAGCTTTTTAACTATATTCTTATTGGCAAAATTGCTCTTGTTTCTTCTCCGCCTGTCCTGATATGCCCATACACATAGAGCTATATATATAAATGAAAGTATGGAGGTTATTATCACCGCTATCAGAAACAGCTTGGATGAAAAGAAATCGGTGGTCATGGAAAAATTGAATTTCAGGAAAGACCTCTCCACATCATCTGCCGCCACAAGATCCACGATATCTATAAGCTCATCTCCCAGGCGAAGCTCGATCTCTCCCAGCTTCTGTCCCTTTTTTATGGGTGCTGAAACATCCTCGGCAAGTGTTTTGATGGTCTGCACAGAGGTAGTATCCACATCATTGTACCACAATGTTGAAACACTTTTTTCAGGCTTTAGCAGCACATATCCGTTTCCGTTGGAATTGGAGACCTTCAGCTCAGCCACCTCCTCCTTCTTGTCAAGGAGTGTGGTATAGCTGAAATTCTCAAATACCCAACTCATAATATTGTAAGCGTCTATTATATGGTAATATCTGGTATCTCCGTCCTCATTTGCAAGAGGGGCATTGAGCAATATCAGCAGATATTTTATTCCGTCATTGGTACCCATAGTAGCGATGCATCTGCCTCCCAGCTGCAAATTGCCCGTCTTTATGCCCTTGATGCCGTACAGGTAATAGTCATTGGCAGAGCTCATCATAACATTTGAATGGCTTATGCTCCAGCCACCGTCATGGGAGTTGCCGGGGTTTCTGGGATTGAGCTGATACTCCATAGCACAGGCTATATCTTCAAATCCCGGCACTGTCAGTGCATACTGGGTTATAAGAGCCATATCCCTGGCGGTAGTATGCTGCTCGGGATCATAAAGTCCGTGAGGATTTTTAAAGACTGTGTTTTTACAGCCTATCTGCTTTGCCTTGTCATTCATCATTCCCACAAATGACTCTATGCTGTTGCCACCGAAATGATCGGCAAGTATAACAGAAGCCTCACAGGAGGATGTAAGCAGCATAGTATAAAGATAATCCTTTACGGAAAAGGTGTCTCCGTCCCATATATCAGCATATCTGAGATCATCGTCAAATTCATAGCTGTCAAATTCATCATACAGATCGTCATTGGCTTCAATAAGCTCTTCGTCGATATTCTTGCAGTTTTCCAGTACCACGACCGCTGTCATTATATTTGTAAGAGCGGCAGGCATTTCCTCCATATCAGCATTTTTCTCAAATACCACATCCTTGCTGTCAAGATTCATAAGATATACAGCTTCACTCTTGATCTCAAAGGAAGGATTGAAGGATATAGCAGAAGCATTCACTCCAAAGGTCATTATCATTATAACTGCCGCCGTCAGAGCGGAGACTAATTTCTTCAAAAAATATCACCTCATAATTTTATGCAATACCGCACGGTCAGCCTGACTGCTTTCAGTTACCGAGCAGGCACTTATTCTTATATATTTTTATCTCCATATACTATTATACCAAAAAATCAGGAAAATGCAAACATTTTAAAGAAAAAAGAAAAAAATTATTTACAGAAGACCTGATTTGTGATAAAATATATTATATATGAGTAAGGCAATACCGCACAAAGATCGTGCGTCAGATGCGAAGTCAGATTTTTCGTCAGAGTACATAAAGCCTCGGCAGGCATACTGGTGTACCCCAGGGGCATTTGTGTTTCTATCCAAATACCTAAATGCACTTGTTTTTCAAGTCAAATACCTAAACGTACTTGTTTTTCAAGTCAAATCAAAGATTTGATGAAAAACTGTCGTCAAAGACTTGATGAAAAACTGTCGTCGCAGATCTGGTGAAACACCGGCGGATGACCTGCAAAGCATTCAAGCAGTCTTTGTGCGGTGCTGCCTGAAAGCAGCAGCAAGGATAGGGACACACCTTGCGGCAATGTTATTGCTCCCCCAACTAAACATTGCCAACAATACTTGCCAGATAGAAAATTTCTCTGCGTCAGAAAGCCTGACAATATGCCAGCATT
>CACZQG010000096.1 GCA_902783235.1 uncultured Ruminococcus sp. | reverse complement strand
TTGCCATAAATAATCAGCCTCCTGTGATGTTATTTCTATTTTATCACAGTTTGCTGACTTTTTACAGACTTTTTTTCAGAGGGTCAAATAACAAAACCGGCAGCTTTTGATTTATCGGCTGTCGGTTTTGTTTTATATATAAGGTCTATAAATAATGTATCCTCACCAACTGACAAGCAGCAGTAGTTGTCCCCAAATCCTGTTTTGAAGGATTTGTGTTCGCTATAAAATGCGCTATAAGAACATTTTTATAGCGGACACATTATTTGATGTCAAACTCATTTCGTCCTTCGGAAGAACAAAAGTGCAAACAGAATTTGAATTCTTTAAGATTTTCTTTTCACTTTTGCAACCATGAAATAGCTTAGAGCTTTGTTTTTTAGCTATTTCACGGTTGATGAGCAAACATTAAATATCAGTTTACTCCGAAAAGAAGCTTATCATAAGTGGGGAATGGGTAATAATCTTCGGCTGTAAGGGTTTCTGCTTTATCAGCAGGCTTACGAAGATCATCCATCTTAGGCAGTATACTGTCACGAACATATTCAGCTGCTTTTACAACATCAAATATACCATGCAGCTCATCAACTGCTGATTGAAGTGAAGTGGCAGCACTGTCCATGTCGTCTATTAGCTGTGACAGCTCGGATACCAGTCTTTTTTCATATTTGCAGGCTGCATCTGAAACTGAAGTTTTAAGAGAAACGGCATATGCAGTATCAGAGGTGAACTTTGCTACAGCAGGTATAATTTCCTTTCTTGCCATGTCTATCATGGTAAGTGCCTCGATATTTACTGTTTTGATATAGTTTTCCAGCATAATATCACGACGGGAGAGTATCTCTGCTTCAGTGAATATCTCATGCTCGGTAAGCATTTTAACATTCTTAGGATCACAGATCCTTGGCATACAATCTGCTGTTGTTCGGAGATTAGATAATCCACGTTTTTCAGCTTCCTCAATCCATTTTTCATCATATCCGTTGTCATTGAAGATTATTCTCTTATGATCCTTTATGGTCTGCCTTATCAGCTCATGCAAATCCCTATTGAAATCAGTGGATTTCTCCAGCTTGTCGGCAAACTGCTTTAATACCTCGGCAACAGCACCATTGAGGTGAATATTTGCGCATGAGATACTGTTTGAGGAACCAAGCATTCTGAATTCAAATTTATTTCCTGTAAATGCAAAGGGAGAAGTTCTGTTTCTATCTGTGGTATCTTTACTAAACTGTGGAAGCACATCAACACCGAGCTGCATTTTTTCTTTTTTACCACCGGAATATTCTGTATCATTTTCAATAGCTTCCAGTATTTCTGTAAGCTCATCTCCAAGGAATATGGATATAACAGCCGGCGGAGCTTCATTTGCACCAAGTCTGTGGTCATTTCCTGCTGTAGCTACTGAGAGGCGCAGCAGATCCTGGTAATCGTCTACAGCTTTAATTACAGCCGCCAGAAACAGAAGGAACTGTGCATTTTCATATGGTGTTTCACCGGGTGCTAAAAGATTAACACCTGTATCTGTAGAAATCGACCAGTTATTATGCTTGCCGGATCCATTTACCCCTGCAAAAGGCTTTTCATGAAGGAGGCAAACAAGACCGTGTCTTGCTGCAACCTTTTTCATTATTTCCATTGTAAGCTGATTATTGTCGGCTGCAATATTTGTAGTGGAATAAATTGGTGCCAGTTCATGCTGTGCAGGTGCCACTTCATTATGCTTTGTCTTAGCCAAAATTCCCAGCTTCCAAAGCTCTTTGTCCAGATCAGCCATGTATTCTGCAACCTTTGGTTTGATGGAACCGAAATAATGATCATCCATTTCCTGACCTTTTGGAGGTGCAGCCCCGAAAAGAGTTCTGCCTGTCATGATAAGATCTTTTCTTTTATCAAACATTTCCTTAGGTACAAGAAAGTATTCCTGCTCCGGACCTACCGATGTTTTTACACAGCGTACTTTGTCATTACCAAATAGTCTGAGAATACGAAGTGCCTGTTTATTGATAGCTTCCATTGAACGCAGGAGAGGTACCTTTTTATCAAGAGCTTCTCCGCTATAGGAACAAAAGGCAGTTGGAATGTATAGAGTACCATCCTTTATAAATGCATATGATGTTGGATCCCATGCTGTATAGCCTCTTGCTTCAAATGTTGCTCTGAGTCCTCCGGAAGGAAATGAGGAGGCATCCGGTTCGCCTTTTACCAGTTCCTTTCCTGAAAATTCCATAATAACTCTTCCATCGGGAGCCGGTGAGATAAAGCTGTCGTGCTTTTCAGCTGTCACACCTGTCATAGGTTGAAACCAATGGGTATAATGAGTTGCTCCTTTTTCTATTGCCCAATCCTTCATTGCAGCAGCAACTGCATTTGCAACGCTTATATCAAGGGGAGTTCCCATATCGATCGTGCGTTTCAGTGATTTATACACTTTCTCGGAAAGTGTAGCCTTCATGATACGGTCATCAAAGACCATACTTCCAAAATATTCTGTAACCTTTTCCATCTTGATTAACCTCCGTAAATTAATTTTTTTATAGAGAAGCTTTTTGCAAAAACTTCGTCAAAAATCATGCTCAAAGAACATATTTGATCTATTAGTCTGTAGGG
>CACZQG010000095.1 GCA_902783235.1 uncultured Ruminococcus sp. | reverse complement strand
TGTCCGGCAGTCTCAAGTGCCTGAGCAGCATCACCGATCTCCAGCGCACCTATAGAGCGTGAAGTACTTTTCAATGCATGGATCTTTATAGTCAGATTGCGAATATCCTGTGCTCCCCGGAAATTCTCAATGCTCTCAATGTATTCAGGTGCATTGTCAGCATATGTTTTCAATATATCCAGATACATCTCATCCGACGGGAAATGACTTCTTCCGTTATCGAAGCTGATCTCTTCAATTTGGTGAACAAAATCAGGGATACAAGATATTTTTTCTCCTGTTTCATCATCCTCCACCATTATCTTTGTAACAAGCTTTGGCGAAAGATAATGAAGTATCATTTCCTCAAAGCTTTCAGGATCTATAGGCTTGGGAAGATAGTCGTCAAAACCGGCATCAATATATTCCTGTCTTGCTCCCGTAAGAGCATTTGCCGTAAGACACACGACCGGAGTATCCAGATTTGGATTGTCACTCATTGCCTTTAGTTCATGAAGGGTCTCGATACCATCCTTGTTTGGCATACGATGATCCAGGAATATTATGTCATACTTTTTATTTTTTGTCATATTAAGACACATCTGACCGCTTTCTGCTGTATCTATCTGCATCTGAGTATTTTTCAGCAGACTTACCGCAACAGTAAGATTCATAACGGTATCATCCACAATCAGCAGTCTGGCTCTTGGAGCTATAAACTTTTCATGATAGGTCTTGCCCTTTACAACAGAATTATTGAACCGTTTTTCAAAATCGCCTATAGGTTCACGGTTTACAATTTTCTGCTTTACCCTTATACTGAATTCAGAGCCCTCACCGTATACTGAGTTTATTTCAAGATGACCGCCCATAAGATCCAGAAGATTTTTTGTGATGTTCATGCCGAGACCGACACCTGCAATAGTACGATTGCGTTTCTCATCAATACGTTCAAATGCATCAAACAGCTTGCTTATCTCCTCCTGCTTGATACCTATACCCGTATCCTTCACATTGACCCTTAATTCCACTGCGTCCTCACCAAGAGGTTCAAAGCCCACTGTCATTGTCACCGAGCCCTTTTCGGTATACTTGGCGGCATTACTCAGGATATTCATAAGAATCTGCTTGATCCTTATTTCATCGCCGTAAAGAATGAGAGGAAGCTCAGGATCCACCTTAACATTGAATATCACGCCCTTTTCCTCAATACGGGTGCGTATCATATTCACCACATCATTAAGAACTACTGCTGTATCGTAATCTGCATTTACTATATCCAGCATTCCCGCTTCAATTTTTGAAAAATCAAGAATATCATTTACAATATTCAGAAGCATTGCAGAGGATACCTTTGCGTTCTTTGCGTATCCCAGTACCTGAGGATCATTTGTTTCACGCAGGATCATCTCGTTCATACCGATTATTGCATTGATGGGAGTCCTTATCTCGTGAGACATATTAGACAGGAATATGGATTTAGCTTCATTTGCCTTCTGAGCGTGTTTTCGCTCACTTTCAGCAAGAAAACGCTTTTCCTCAGCCTTCTGACGTTCTCTTTCAAGCTTGAGAATAGCTCTCTTTTCCTTATCGATCTCCTCCACAGCCCATAGCACCTTGGAGATGGTTCCGTCAGGAAGTCGATCTTCAACTATGAATCTTCCACGGCAAAAAAATTTATTTGCGCCCAAAAATTCTTTGGTAATGGTGTTTTCACTCTTCATCCTCTCATTGAGAGTATTGATATCAAGAAAATCTCTCATCTCAGGCTTATATGACACATCAGTATATTTTTCCAGAGATATACGCAGAAGCTCCGTAGCGTTGATATGTGATATATCCGTTTCTTCAACAGACTTATCATCATAATTGTCCGGTTCATTGGGATCGTGATATATTTTCACATAGTCCACATTGTCATTAATAAGATCTATACTAAATACCGATGCATAGATATCCGATGTTGACTGTAATCTCTGACTGAGACTTACTGCCTCCTCATTTCTGCTGATTATATGACGTATCAACACTATCAGAATAATAAATACTGCAATAATAGAAAGTATCTCGGCGATTATTATGTAATTCTGAGTAGACATTGCATCTATCATACATACAGCCGTAACCGCATACCAATCATCATATATGCGTGTAAAATGCAGATCGTAAGTTATACCATGCTTTTCAAATTCGCATTCATACTGATCCAGACCCGTATAATCCTTTTCCAGCCCCTCCAGAAAGCCTCCGCTTTCAAATGCATTTTTATTATCCCAGTCTATCTCGCTTGATGTAACGATATATCCCTTATCACTGATTATAAGTGCTCTGTTATTGCTATCGCCATCCTTATACATGGAATGATAGTGATCCTTGATATCGTCAAGGAAGATATCAAGCGCTACAACAGTTTCCCCGTCCGACAGGCATCTTGAAGTAGTTATGATCATTTCACCTGTATCTGCATCTATGTACGGCTCCACAAGAACGGTTTTACCGGGAGCCGCAACAGCTCTTGTATACCATTCCCGTGAAGTCGGGTCAAAGCCGTCCGGAGGTACCCATCCGTCAGTACCTATATATACCCCCTTATAGCAGGCATAAAATCCATCAAATCTGCTGTCCACCTCAGTTTGTATGCTATCATTGACTTTCTTCAGATAACCGGTCATCCTATCGGTGGAAACATTGGATTCCACAAATCTTTCCATATTAAAAACAGCAAGATTTGTAAGATGCTTGCTTGTTGTCAGCTTATCCACAAATATCTGAGATGCGGTAAGAGAATTCAGCTTTCCGTCAGATGTTATCTTTTCTTTTATGCTCCCTCTCATCATGAAGTAATTGGTGATAATAGATGTACAAAAAATTATTAGTGCAATTACGATCAATACGAGATACTGTAATTTAATGTTTCTGATAAATAAAAACAAATTCTTGTTTTTTACCTCTTTCATATGCTGCTCCTTAAACAGGGGAAAATATCAACACTTACGCTTTTACTATTATATCATATATAAATAAAAAAATCAAGTTTTGATGCAAAATTTATGTAAAAATAAAAGGATATTACTAATTGTATTGCTCCCCCAATTAAAGCTTGCCAAAAAGACGAAGGCAGAGAGGAAATTTATCAAGGAAGAAAGCCGCAGGAATACTC
>CACZQG010000094.1 GCA_902783235.1 uncultured Ruminococcus sp. | reverse complement strand
TGCAGGGAAAAGCAGTTAAGGCGAGGGTAAAAGTTCACAGACTAGGATCACCCCTGCGTGTGCAGGGAAAAGTTCACATTACGGACATTGTAAGAGTTGCCCGAGGGATCACCCCTGCGTGTGCAGGGAAAAGGCAGCGGTCAGAGTATCAAGATAGGAGATACGGGGATCACCCCTGCGTGTGCAGGGAAAAGCTGACGGGACGCATAAATTGTCAGGCGGTGTCAGGATCACCCCTGCGTGTGCAGGGAAAAGTTCTATATTCAGCCATGAAACAGCAGAATTTTGGGATCACCCCTGCGTGTGCAGGGAAAAGCGTTTGACAATGTCTGTGCATTTTGGAGAACCAGGATCACCCCTGCGTGTGCAGGGAAAAGAAACCTTCTGAACCTCTTTGATCATTTCGTTCAGGATCACCCCTGCGTGTGCAGGGAAAAGTCGTCAAAAATACCGCCATTAGCAACAACCTCAGGATCACCCCTGCGTGTGCAGGGAAAAGTGCGGAACAGGAACACAAACCAGAGGAAATATAGGATCACCCCTGCGTGTGCAGGGAAAAGACTAAAAAATCCTCGTAAAATAGCCGTTTTGTTTTTTGCAAATTTCAAATATCATTTAGTTTTAAGTAAACCTCATTCAATAATTTGCAATCGTCAACAGCCCTATGCTTCTGCTTACCGCCTATGTCAAGAAATCCGGCTACGGTTTCCAACTTATAGTTTTCCAAACTATCTATCTTATTTTTAGCTTCAATAAAAATATCCTTACAATTTATATCAGGAAAATCTATGTTGTTTCTCTCCGCCTCTTTTTTTATAAATCTTATATCAAACGGGGCATTATATATCAGTACGGTTTTATCGGAAATAAACTCTATCAATCCTTTCAATACCTCACGAATATCCTTGCCGTTCTCTTTAAGCATCTCGTCATTTATGCCTGTCAAAGCTATAATCTTATCCGAAAGAGGTTCATCATGTCTGATAAGCTCGCTGTATTCTCTAACTGCTTTGCCGTTTTTCATTTCGATAGCTGCTATTTCAATGATATTGTCATTTTCTACAGACAGACCTGTGGTTTCGATGTCCAGCAACACATAACCTTCGGAAGATGCTTTTTTCTTTCTGCGGCGTTTATTCATAAGCCTTTTGGCTTCATTACTGAAACCTTCTTCTAATTCATCATTTGGAATATAGTTTAATCTGTTTGGATGCTTCATAAGCTTGATGCCGTCAAGATCAACAGGTACCCATGATGTATTATGAACGTAAAAATCCATATGTTGTTCATTATTCATTGAAAACACCATGGTTGCCTGTCCATCACGGATATTTTCACATATCCGTTTCCAAAGTGCTTCACGCACTCGTGCATTTACCTGGCCAACATAAACTCCTGTATTGATTTCCAGAAGCCATTTTGACAAATCACCCCTCAGCTTTGGGGGACAATTCGATATGCTAACTACTATCATTCATCATCTTCACCTTTTCCATAGGACACTCCATATTCGACTAATTTGTGATGATTATCCCATAATGCGATATCTGCATTACTTTCATTTTCGGAATCATCAAGCAAATATTTTATATCCTTAACCATTTTTTCAAGAAGACGTGTCTTAACAAATTCGTCTCTCACATTTCTTCTTACAATACCGGGAATATCTTCAACAACCGTACTTGCAAGTTTAAATGCAAGAGGAATGGTTATTTCCGCCTTATACAAATCTGCAACATCATAAGCAAAAGATAATTCATGACCTACATGGATAAACCCCAAACCGTTTGAACACCCAAGAGCACTGATTACAGCGGAAGCCAATCCGTAAAGACATACATTGGCAACCGATAGTGCCTGATTTACGGGACTACCACCTGAAAAGTCCTCCACATCATATTCTCTGCCGTTCCATTCTACATTATAGAGCTTTGCGTTTTCACGATATATCTTTCGCATTCTTGCTCCTTCACGACCTCGAAGCTGCTGCAGTGTCAATCCCGACACATCTTCATTATTAAAACGCATAGAATACATTTTACGTACAACTTCAAGATGAGAGCGTGTATTTGATACCAGTTTAGCCTGCTTTTCAAGAAGTCGAGAATGAGAATTCAAAGCTCTTCCATGAGCATAATAACGCACCCCATGCTCTCCTATCCAAACAACGCTTATCCCCGAGTCGCCGATAAGCTCCATAGCTCTGTGAGTTATTTCCGTCCCCGGTCCCAAAAGCAGCACCGTTATTGCAGCAGCAGGTATATACACTGTTCCTTCCATATCTCTGACAGTAACTGCACCGTCTTCACGACTTATACGACAATGTTCAAGATATAAAAAAGTCATTCTGTCACTTATTGTTGGAAGTTCAGATATAGAAGGCTTTTTCATACCGCTTTGCTTATTCATCACCTTACCCCTGCAATAGTAAGAAGTCCCATTCCAAAGGCTTTCTCTCTGCCTATACCATTCACAAGGGCTTTTCGGAACGTTTCGCAGTTCGTAACAGTAAGCACACCCTCATAAGTGACTGAGATCATCTTAACTTTGTTTTTCTGTTCCTTGTTCTTCTTAAATATATACCACCTGGATTCCGTTACAAGCCAGTCTCCTTCTGAAAGGGAAAAGCCGTTTTTCTCAGCTCTTGTAATCAGCCATTCTTCCTGATGAGTTTCCGTTATGTGTCCAAGCACCTTTCCTCTGCCATTATTTCCGGAATATTGTTTAGACTGTATAACAGGATTTGCTTTTAATCTGAACCGCCACTTGCTTCCGGTTTCAATTCGTTCAAGAAGTTTATCGTAATTTTTGCATTCGTATTCACGACCATATCCGAATTGTTCGCCTACAGATGAGAAATCGATCTCTTTTTCGCTAAGTATCAGAAGGTATCTTTCGCCGCAAAGAGTATCTATCCGCCATAGCTTTCTTGTCCTTTCATCTGTTTCACAGCTTTCTATTGCACCGTGAAAAAGATTTGGTGCTGCAAAAGCCTGCATGGTCTTTCTAAGTGAAGTATTCAGTTTCAGTCTTGATAAATACATATCACACCTCACAATTCTGCCATAGGATCATGCTCCACAATGGAATGCATGAATTCTTTCTTGTAACGATATCCATGTATTCTATGAAGCTGAGAAAATGATACGGGTACATCCTGTACAACAGTACCGCCGTCATATGATTCATACACTATACGCTTAGGTTTGTTTGCGTCTTTTACAAGTGGAGCTGCTTTTTTAAGGGCATCGAGCAGTTCATCTTCGCATATGTCAATGACAACAGGGAGTGTGACCGGACATGAACGTCTTCCCAAAAACAGCGGATAAACAGGGTTATTCAGTGCATGAACTATCTCTTCAAGATACGCTGAACTGTCAGCCTCCAAAGCAGCTAAGAATACTGCATCGGAGAGGTAATATCTCTCGGTAATATGGGAATTACTTATTTCACCATTCTTATACTCATGCACCATATGAAAATCTTTTAAAAGCTTGCCTTCTTTTTCAACACGTACACCATAGCGAAGTTTGCTTAACGGTTCAAGCTTTTTGGGATCGTCATTGCGCTGTATCCCCATTGCTGCAGCTATCATCCCGATAACTCCGCTTTTGGTCGGCTCACGCTCGGTATTGCGTATATTGAATTTTGAACCGCAGCCCCATGATTGTAACGGTGCCGCAAGCCTCAGTAACAATGTAGCCATTATTATACCTCGTTGATCTCATCGGATACTGCCTTTTCAAGTGCATCTAAAAGCTCATTCAACGGAAGTGAAACTACCGTATCATCAAAGCAGTCACCTATACAAAATGCTTTAACGGGCTTAGCCGCATACCTTGAATATACTTTATCTGCATATTCAGCCAGTTCCTTCTCAGATGCTGCAGCGTAACCCTCATCACTTCTTTTAACAGGATTTTCAAATGCTCCGCAAAGATTTACAGGCTGATCTTTCCTTATGGTTATGTAAACAGTATCGGGAAATGTACGGTTGGCAAATGTACTTTCTTTTCCTGTAGGCATAGAGCATATAAAAGACTGAGCGAAATTTCTTACTATCCTGGCTGTATCTTCCTTGCCTATAGTTTTAACAAGCTCTGATGCATTCACGGTAGCATACCTGTAAAGCGTAGATGAATTGAACTCTATTGTTCCAAGATGCCCTGCACCCGCACTGTCCTCTTTCTGTAAATCATCAACTGCTGTGAAGTAATCGTACTCATTCTGTACCTCATGAGTAGATATGGCATGAGCCACCTGTGCAGCAGCATCGTAATTTAGTGTAGGGTCACTTGCAGACATTCTTCCAAACAAAGCGATATCCACAGAGGGGTTACTCTTCAAATCGTTTTTAAGAATATCTTTTGATTCCTTTGCTTTCAAGTCCAGCTTGATTGAATGCTCTGCTATCGCCTTAGCCTGTTTACAGCTCATAAAGAACAACGCACTTGCTTTTTCAGGTTCACCCTTTTTATCGGATTTAACATCTATTCCCGCAAGTTTAAGTGCGTCAACAGCTTTCTTATGGCGCTCATCCTTGCCAATGCTCTTGTCAAGGTTTTCAATCTCAGTTTCAATCAGACTAACAACGTCTTTAGTTCGGCTGCCAAGCTCTTCTTTTGTGAATAACGATTTGAACTCTTCACGCATCGAATGCTTCCACGCCTGTGAAGACACCCTGGCTCTTACTGTACCGCCGTATACCGCTGTTTTGGGACTGCCCATGTCATCTCGGTTAACACAGCTGGGCGGAACTGTTTGTAATACATGATAATCAATATATATGCTCATTTTTCTTCTTCTCC
>CACZQG010000093.1 GCA_902783235.1 uncultured Ruminococcus sp. | reverse complement strand
TACTGTCCGGAGGGTCATTCTCACAGCCTTATAAACACCTCAGATGAAGACCTTGTCTTTTACTGTGCAGTTCCACAACATGGAGAATAAATCATGAACAGGAGACATTATTCCGAACTCTACAGTTTCTATTCACACTGGGGCATAATCATATTTCTCATAGGTGTGGGTATAGCATTTATCATTGTAGGTCTGAAATCAAGTAAGACCAAAAGGGACAAAAAGCTTTCACTCATACTCGGCTCTGTATTTATCGCATCAGGCATATATGCAGTTGGTGTCACATTAAACCTTTGGAGCCTCCGTTGGCTTATGCACATTTTCGGCTACATCTTCCCTGCCTCACTGACAGTGGTGGGAATAATGCTTATAGTAAAAGGCATAAAAACTAAATGTGACAGATACCCGATGATAACATTCGGAGCTTTCTTTATACTTATAGGCATAGCATTCTTTGCAGGTAAGACACTGTTAATGATCTGGTACATGATCAAATACCTCATACCATCGGAGCTTATAATAACGGGAATAATACTTATGGTAAAGGGCATAAGATCCCAGGGGAACAAGCACCCAATGGTAATACTTGGTACGATCATCACATTCTTCGGTGCAGCACTGTTCTATACATTTCTGACAGGGGATCTCCATTGGGTATTGTATTTATTAAAATACGGCATACCCTCAGCACTTATAATAACGGGAATAATACTTACAGTAAAGGGCATAAAAGCCCAACGGGACAAGATCCCTATGATAATACTCGGCTCTGTACTTATACTCATAGGCGGATTACTGCTTGCCATATTCCTGAGCGGCAGCATCAAATGGCTGGCAGATATCTTTGTCGTGTTTGAAATAATACTCATCCCCGTCCCTGCAATCATAGGGACAATAGTGATAAAAAGATCCCTGAGATCCGAAAAGGACAAGTATCCCGGATTAATAACCGCAGCACTATTGATGCTTACGAGCATTTCCATGCTAATGTCATTTCTTAAAATGCACGGCATTCTGACAGCAAGCTTTAACTTTTTCCGAATTTCGGGACTGACCCTCTCAGCCGCACTTATAACAGGCGGTATCATATTATCAAGAAACGACAAGAACGATAAAAAGGCAGCAGGTGTATGCCTTATAGCTGTGGGCATCATGGCTGCGGCTATAAGCTTTGATCTGCCGATATACCGATTATTCGATCTGCTCTTCCTGAGATACAGATGGTAATACTCTGTATCATAACAGAGCTCCTGTAGGGGACAGTATAAATCACTGGAGCTCTAATCCTGAGTCGTTCGCTGAATGACGAAGCAGTTCCCCTTATTGAAAGCATAAATATACGGACATTCACAAAAACATATAGGAGATACCCATGAACAGTACAGAAGTATTTATATTCATCAGATTATTCAGTGTGGGAATACTGACACTGACAGCTCTGTCCCTTGTACCCGCAGGTATAGCCGTTATCATCGCAGGTCTGAAAACAGGCAAGGACAAAAAGCTCTCCCTCATTGTAGGGATAGGACTTATAGTATTGGCTGTGATCGCCGCTGTGGGTATGGTAATGATACTGCCCGACAGTTCAGATATGGAAAGGCTGGACAGATTTTTAAGGAGGTTGAACAAATAACAAATAGACAAAAATATATTATGAGAGCAGCATAATACAATTATAGCTTTTTTCGACGCAATAACGCACAATTAAACAAAAAAGACCCGTTCCGATTTTTACTGTTCTATGTTATAATTAAAATATACCAAAAAGAAAAAATGGTATAAGAAAGGACGGTAAAAACTATGACAACACTAACGAAAAAAGAAAAAAAGATAACCGAAAAAACAGTTTACATGGAAGCTACCGGGACAAACCGTGTTACATACCGTGTAATCGCTGCTAAACGAACCTTCGGAGACGAAGTGAGAAATGTTTACGGTGTTGAAGCAGAAATGAAGATAGGTCCCGTAAAAATGCTGGAAAGCATTTCGGATTTTTCCATGGACGCAAACCAGGCAGTAGGCTTTGCAGAGCTTCTTATAAATGCAAATGTCAAGCCATCCCTGATTTATAATGCTGCTCTTTGTTATCTGAGAAAAACTATATGAAAAAAAGACCTCCTTTACAGGAGGTCTTTTTTGTGCATATACTCCCGGCAAATCCACCGATATATAGAAACAACACCGCTCAGGCATACAGCTTGAGCGGTGTTTCAGTATTATTTCAAGTGCTTTTTAAGCACCTTTTTGAATGCTTTGAGAGAATCGTCCCAGGATTTATAATTGGGATCACCTCTGTGATCTTCAAATATACCCAGACCCTCAAGATAATCACCCAGATAGCTTGTGACCTTAGAAGCACCGTAATAGTTGGTGTGGTCACCCTGATCATAGGTATCCCGACTCCAATCGATAGGCACCTCATCAGGCAGGAGATTCATATCAATATACTCTACTCCAAGCTTTTCAGCCATTTGCACCATTCCGTTGTGTCTCTTGTAATTCCAGTTTTTCAGGCTGGGGGTACTTACAAGAACAAGCTTTATATTTTCGCTGTCACACAACTTCTTGATACTGTCAGTGTAGGAAAGGTTTCGCTGTGTCATTGCCTGAACTTCCGTGGTCTTTACCATATTATCAACATACGGATCATCAGGTGCCAAGGTCTTTCCTACAAACTTATAGCCCTTATTTACATCTGAATAGCTATACTCTATCTCATCGTCCAGAGTCAGATCATCCCAGCTCATGGTCTTCCAGTGATCGTGATACTTGAATATAGGCAGAAGCATTCCCAGCTTATTCATAATAGAATCATCAAATGATATCTTTCTGTAAAACTGATTTGTCTCCATTACGACCACCTTGGGAGATTGTTTATCAAGAGTAGTCTGCAAAAATTCCAGAGAGGAAGCCATATTCTGTCCCGGAGTTGAGCAGCAATATGCTGTAATACCATGATCCTCCCATATCTGAGGTGGTATCATAGCAGAATATACCTCACTGTCTCCGATAATGAGAACATCAATACTGTCCTCGGCTTCACTGAATACAGCGTTTGCATTCTCATAAAACATACCATCTTCTTTATTGTTGGTTCTGGGTGTCATGACCCTTGACAACAAATAAAGGGTAACCAGAAGAATTGCAACAAAAATGACTGCACGGAGTAAGTGATTCAAAAAGCTTTTCATACAGTCACCTCCTAAAATTTCGCATACATGGGCGCAACCGGTTTATAACCATAGCCGTATGCACCGAAGATAACTATAAAGAGTATGAGAGCATACAGTATAGCCCAGCGAAGAGCGGCAGGCTTTTTTGCCAGCACTTCCCTTACGGATATACCCTTTTCATTCATAATGCTTACAAACAGTATTATACCCAATGTCAGTATCACAAGCACGATATCATATCCGTCAATGCCCATATCCTGTATGGTTGGCAGGGCAAAATCGGTTATCATCTTCTTAAACAGCTTTAAGCCTGCTTTGAGACCCTTTGCTCTGAAGAACAATTCACCAATAATTACCAGTATAATGGTACGGAAAATCTGTAATCCACGATACACCACAGAGTTGGGATTGATATGCAGCTTGGTGTTTACCTTTTGTACTATAGGACCTATAAGGTTTCCGGAAAGTATAAGCACAAAATGATACATTCCGAAGAATATATAGCTCCAGGCAGAGCCGTGCCACAAGCCGTTGCACGACCATACACAGAACAGTGCTATACTTCCTGCAACAAGAGGACCATAATGGTTGCCTATCTTTTTTCGTGCAGAAGAGGTTATTTTCTTCATACGCTTTGAAGAGGTAACAGGGTATAAAACATAATCCCTGAACCATGTACCCAATGTGATATGCCACCTTGTCCAGAACTCGGATATAGTCCTGGAGAAGAAAGGCCGCTTAAAGTTTTCAGGCATTGTAATGCCGAATATTTCCGCTGTACCGCAAACCGCATCCATAGATCCGGAAAAATCCATATACAGCTGCACAGTGTAGCATATAGCTGCAAAAGCAACAGCACCGCCATTATAATCCAGCTTCATGTCAAATACGTTTTTAACATACAGATTCAATCGATCGGCAATAATATACTTTTTCATGGTGCCGTAAAGTATCCTCTGTGCGCCGAAGGACAGATTTTTATAGCGAATAGGCTGCACGTTCCACAGCTGCTCTGCCGTCTGACTGTAACGGCATATAGGTCCCTCTACTATCTGAGGAAAGAAGCTTATAAAAAGTCCGAGACGAACTACATTATCATCTGCTTTTATAAGCCCGTGATATACATCCACGATATAGGATATCGCCTGAAGTGTAAAGAAGGAGATACCTATAGGAAGAACATATTTAGGTATTGTAAGAGTGATGTCCACGCCCAGCTTTGAAAGGAGTGCATTGACATTCACCGTGAAGAAGCCCGAGTATTTCAACACCAGCAGACCGCCTATATGTAGTACAGCTGCCAGAGTTACTACTCCCCTTTTGCGCTTCTGATACAGAGCCTTCAGCTCCTTGCGTTCCTCCTTGGGAAGTCCGCCTGCCTTACCTTTAAGCTCTGTCTGTAATCTGTCCAGCCATATTCCGAAGTAATGAACCGAAAATATGGTCAGCATCAGATAGATAAGCATTCCGCCGCTTACAAGCCATACAAAACCAAAGCTTGCCAGCAGCAGAAAATATCTTTTCCATTTTTTAGGAAGTATGCCATAAACAAATACTACAAAGGGAAGCACCACTATCATGTATGACAGTGAAAAAAAGTTAGTAAGAGACTTACCCTTTTCAGCAAGCAGCAATGACTCTAATGTCATGATTAGACTTCCTCTTGAAGACGCTGGATCATTTTCATCATGCGCTCTGCTGAGTTAAAGTTATCGGGAATTATTTCTATAGCCGGGATAGTTATATCGTACTCATCCTCCAGCTCCGCAATAAGGGAAATAATGTCCAGTGATTTAAGGTAGTGACCATCCACCAGATCCTGGCAGTTAGCATAGTCCACATCAGGCTGAATGTCTTCAAGAATCTCAATAAGTCTTTCCATTTTTAATACATCCTTTCATATCTCGGCGTATTTAACGCCTTTGTTTCAAATGTGCTGCGTACTTTATAAAGTACATTTTCTTTATCTATAATATAAACTGCCGGAAGGTCACGGCTGAGAAGCAGTGAGATCCCTTCTGTCATGCAGTAAGCACCAGCATTTTCAAAGCATACCAGATCCCCTATAGCAATATCCGGCAGCGGTACCTGCTTTACAACAATATCGTTCATGGAGCATAACGAGCCGCATATCGTCCACAGCTTTTCGCTGTCAGTGATTTCCTTTCCCACAACGGAAAAGAAAGGCTGTTTCATTGCCATATGCTGACCAAAGTAAACGATATGATGCATACCGCCATCAATAAGGGCGTAATTCTGACGCTTATTTGTCTTTATATCAACTACATGAGTATAGTATCTGCCGCAGGAAGCTGCAATGCTTCTTCCCAGCTCCAGTATTATATCCGGCTTATTTGTCATATCCGTAAGCAGCTCCGAAAAGCCTTTAAAAAGCTCCGCTTCATCCAGATCATCCCCTTCAAAATAAGAGACAGGGAAGCCGGTACCGTACTCCAGCTCCTTTGCTTCAAAGCCATGTTCCTCCTTCAGTATTGAAAGGAATTTGTCAAGATGCTCCAGTTCTCTTTTAAACTTTTTAAGTGATGTCTTCTGTGTACCTGAAAAATACTGAATACCTACTATATCCAGATCGGGATATTTTTCCCTGTTATCTATTATATCAATGATATCCGTATCATTCATGCCAAACTGACTGTCATTGGTAAGACGGGGCAAAACCCTCAGCTGTCTTTTATACTTTTCGGATAATTGACAAAGCTGCCTGTACTGCACAAGGGATTCAGCTGTAAATATACCGTTAAAGCTGCTGTCCGCTGCCAGTCCTTCAATGAAGGATGGGGTCTTGTATATTCCGGATATTACCATCTTGTCTGACGGAATACCTAATTCAAAGCATATCTCAGCCTCTCCCGGGGAACATATCTCAAAACGCTCCACATCGTCTATGATCTCCTTTGAAATAAAAGGATTTGCTTTTACGGCATAGCAAAGAGCGGTATTGGCAGGAAGACTGCTTCGTATATACTCTACCCTTTCTTTCAGTACCTTTCCGTCAAAAACATAAAATGCTGTTTCATTTGACTCCCTGAGCAGGGATAGATCCTTATCAGTCATATCATCCTCCCATTAACTCCATTGTCTTTTTCCGGTCTATCTTACCATTCTTGGTAAGAAGGATCTCATCTATCTTTCTTATAAATCCCGGAACCATGAATACAGGCATGGTCTCCTTCATAACAGTACTAAGATCGTTTTTCTCAATAGTACCCACATAAAAGCCCTTGAGTCTCTGCTTTTTCTCATCAAATACGCAAAAGCAGCGTTCAACACCATCAATAGCGGACATTGCCCTTTCGATCTCCTCCAGCTCTATCCTGTGTCCCATATACTTTACCTGAAAATCCGCTCTGCCGCAGAAACGCAGTTCACCGGATCCATCATAAAATCCCAGATCACCGGTTTTGTATATAAGCTCGGGATAATAGGGATTCAGCGGATTTTGAACAAAGCATTCCGCATTCTTTTCAGGCAGGCTGTAGTATCCCAGTGCCAGTGCTGTACCTCTTACAACTATCATGCCTGTCTTTCCCTGCTCTGTAACCTTTTTATTGTCATCTCCCAGCAGAAAAACATCCTCATTGGGGAATGGGATACCAATGGGTATTCCCTCCGAATAATCCCTATCCTTCTGAAGTATGTGATATGTACAGTTACAGGTTATTTCCGTAGGACCGTACAGATTCACATACATGGCATCAGGAAGATGCTTCTGCCATTCCTTCAAATGCTTTAATGGCATAACTTCACCGCTGAAAAGTATCTTTTTTACACTTTCCGGCGTCTTGTAATCAAGACCGTGGAAGGTGCTTATAAGACACAGTGCCGATACCGCCCATATCATAGTTGTTATATCATTTTCACAAAGATAGTCTATAAGCTTTACGGGAGCTGAAAAATACTCCCTGGGAACTATAACAAGGGTAGCTCCCACATATAATGCTGAATATATATCCTTTACTGAAACATCAAAATCAAAGGGTGCCTGATTTGCTATGATATCACTGTCTGTTATATCAAAAAGCTGTGTAAAGCAGCCGATAAAGTCTATAACACTTCTGTGGCACACTGCAATACCCTTGGGTACTCCCGTAGAGCCTGATGTGAAATTCACATACAGCGGATCAGTGTCAACAGCGTGAGTTCTTGCAGTATCCAATGCCTTCTGGTCGATATCACTTTCTGCCAGCTGAGATACTGTCTTTATCACAGCATCTGCAAAAAGCTTCTCTGCCTTATCCTTTAATTCCTCGGATGTGACAATGATCTTTGCCTTCAATACCGACTGTATCTGCTGTAAACGAGAATCAGGCAGCTCAGTATTGAGCATGGAATAGAATCCGCCGGAATACACTGTGCCCAGAAAAGCACATAGGGCATCCGCACTTTTTTCCATATATACCCCTACCGGGCAGCCGCTTTCCACATATCCTGCAAGAGAACTGCCTATCCTTTTTGCTTTGTCCTCCAGCCCGGCATATGTAAGGGAGATACGATCATCCTTTACAGCAATTTTATCTGAAAACCTTTCTCTACTGCTTTCAAGCATATCCAAAACATTTATTATCATACTCATTCCCTTTTCGTAGTTGGTTTATCAATAATATATACCACTGATGAAATGGTTATAATACACTTTTGACACATTATGGTTAATATTTTTACGTTCATTATAATTATACTCTTAAATAATATAAAAGTCAAGAAATACAAATACTTTTCGGCAAATTGGTAACTTTATACAGGTAACAAGCAGCAACTTATTACAATTTGACAACAAAAGTTTTTTAATGGCAACAAATCACACTGATCTCCTGCAATAATAAGAAGAAATGATACTTAATGTCTGCTCATCATCCGTGAAATGACTTAAAAGCAAAGCTTAAAGCTATTTCACGGTTGTAAAAGCGCAAAGAAAATCTTAAAGAAATCAATTTTTGTTTACACTTTTGTAAGTACCAATTATCGAAGAATTCAATGTAGTCTTTTCCGATAATACTGTATTTGAAAGAAAATAGTACGATGATTGATGCACTTTACAACTATCGCCAGGGTGATATTCACGCCGCTGAGTTCTCAGATGAGTTCAACAAGCTCTGCATACCCTTTGAGGAGGCGCTCAGTGAGGAGCAGATTGATGTATTCCACAAGCTCCTCAACTACGTGAGCGATACTGCCGCTGCTGAGATGAGATCTGCTTACAAGGTCGGCTTTAAGGACGGAGCTACCTTATTGATCCCCCAACTAAATCTTGAATTTCCTGCTTGTCTAAATACTGAACTTCTGCGTCGGAAAGGCTTGAAATATGCCAGCATTTCACCAAATTTTAATTTGGATAGAAATGCAAATGCCCTTGGGGTACGTGATCTCCCCCGTGGGGGAGGTGTCAGCGTTAGCTGACAGAGGGGCTGACCGACAGACCAGTATTCCTGCACCTTCCCTCCTTGAATTTCATATTTGCCG
>CACZQG010000092.1 GCA_902783235.1 uncultured Ruminococcus sp. | reverse complement strand
CCGAGGCTCTGCCTCTGGACACCGCAAGCCTTTGAAAAGGCTTGACCTAAACTTTTGTATTTAAGTAATTCATAGTTTATTACAAATAGCTTACTAAAATTGATTTCCGTGTGAAAAAACAAAAAGTATTTGCATTTTAAGCTGTTTTGTGATATAATATAATAGATTAGTTATGCAGTAACAGTTATAAGGAGAAAATATGGTACTTTTAGATGAACTTAAAAGTGAGCTTGCGTCGTATGTTCCGGAGATCAAGGAGCTGTCAGACGTGCTTAACATCGAAAACGCAAAAATAGAGCTGGAAGAGCTCAGAAACAAGGCTGCAGAGCCGGGATTCTGGGATGATCTGGAAAACTCACAGAAGATCCTGCAGCGTACAAAATCTATAGAAAACAAGATAGCAGCACTTGAAGGGCTGTCCACAGACCTGGATGACCTTATTACTCTTACCGAGCTGTCTATTGAGGAAGGGGACGAAAGTGAAGCGGAAAGCATCGCCGAGAGTCTGGAGGAATTTAAGAAAAAGCTTGAAAACCAGAAGCTTGCCACACTTCTTACAGGGGAGTATGACAGCAGTAATGCTATCATCACTTTCCACGCAGGAGCAGGTGGTACAGAGGCTCAGGACTGGGCAGAGATGCTTTACAGAATGTATAACCGCTGGGCAGAAAATCACGATTTCAAGATAACCCTTCTGGATTATCTTGATGGTGATGAGGCAGGACTTAAAAGTGCATCTATGATGGTGGAGGGGGAGAACGCTTACGGTTTTCTCAAATCCGAATCAGGTGTACACAGACTTGTTCGTGTGTCACCATTTGACTCATCGGGAAGGCGGCATACATCCTTTGCAGCTATTGAGATAATGCCTGAGATAGATGACAATATTGAGGTTGAGATCAGACCTGAGGAAATAAAAATGGACGTATACCGTGCAAGTGGTGCCGGTGGTCAGCATATCAACAAGACCTCATCTGCTGTACGTATCACGCATATTCCTACAGGTATCGTTACAGCCTGTCAGACCCAGCGAAGCCAGTTCCAGAATAAGGAATACGCTTTGAAGATGCTTAAATCCAAGCTTATCGAAATAAAGGAAAGAGAGCACTTAGAGAAGATATCTGATATCAAAGGCGTTCAGAAGGAGATAGCATGGGGTGCTCAGATACGCTCCTACGTATTCATGCCCTACACTATGGTAAAGGATCACAGAACAAACTTTGAAACAGGTAATATAAATGCCGTAATGGACGGGGATCTTGACGGCTTTATAAATGCTTACCTGAAAGAGCTGTCTCATGGAAACATTGAAGGCAAATGATCAATAATTTGTTTATTCATCTTTTATATATTAGATTTAATATTAATTATTTAATTATTTAATTAATATTTCTATTACCATTTGATAATATGTTTAAATAACCGGATCCGGACTTTTTATCAGCAGTTTTGTCTTTTATTGATAACGCTCCAACATTAATTAACGTTATTGAAAGCGACCGTTCTGCGTGAAAGCGTAGTGACGGTCGCATATTATATATACTATAGAAATAAAACTGTTTTGGGATAATTCAGAACATATTATACAAATGAAGCAGTAATTGTTTAGAGGGGATATCAAATGATGAAAAAAACAATAGACTATATCCGTTTGATACGTGTTAAACATTGGTTAAAAAATATAATTGTTCTGATACCTGCTTTTTATGGCGGTACTATATTAGAAAAGAGTACACTTATCCGCTCCTTATGGGGATTTATTATCTTTTCGCTTCTTTCCTCGGCGATATATGTCCTGAATGACCTTTGTGACAGGGAGAAGGACAGAATGCATCCGGAAAAATGCCATCGACCCATAGCAAGTGGCAGAGTATCTGTAAGGGAAGGCGTTGTTTTACTGGTTATATGTATAGCTGTTCCTTTATTTCTGGATCTATTGCTTTGCGGTCTGAGTGTAGGTATGTTTATTCCTGTTATTTATCTGGTGTTGAATATATTATACAGCGTCGAGCTGAAAAACAGACCGGTCATAGATCTTGTGATACTTGTTTCCGGTTTTGTATTGAGAATGTTTTACGGATCAAGAGTTACCGGTGTCAGGATATCCAGCTGGCTTTATCTGACACTTATTGCCCTGTCTCTGTTTATGGCATTTGGCAAGCGCAGAAATGAAAAGATCCATTGCGGAGACCAGGCACGTTCGGTATTGAGCAAATACAGTGAGCAGTACCTTAACAGCAGTATGTATATGTATCTTGGTATATTTCTTGTGTTCTATGCTTTATGGAGCGTAGATACTACCGTACTTCATGGAATGATATATACCACGCCTCTTGTTATTATCATGGTCATGAGATATACATTTGCTCTTGAAAATGACAGCTCAGGAAATCCTGTTGATATGATACTGGGGGATAAGGTGCTTATTCTTCTTGGGGCGGTCTATTGTCTGTTTGTCTTTACGCAGTTATACTTCCCGGAGGTATTGAATGAATATTTACGATTTTGACGGCACTATTTACAAGGGTGACAGCACAAAGGATCTTTATAGGTTTCTTATCAAGCGTCATCCTCTGATAATAAAACGGCTTCCGGGATTTGCTGCTTCCACCGTCAGATATAAGATGGGCAAGTGCAGTACCACACAATGGAAGACTGTTTTTTTCGGTTTTCTGAAAGACATAAAGGATATACATACTGAGCTGGAGATATTCTGGAGTAAAAATTTTAAAAAAATCTACCCATGGTATCTTGAACAGAAAAAAAATGATGATGTAATAATTTCTGCATCCCCGGAGTTTCTTTTGAAGATCCCGTGTGATAAGCTGGGTATCGGATGTCTTATTGCTTCAATGGTGGATATGAAAACCGGTAATTATTCCGGACTGAATTGCAAGGGTAAGGAAAAGGTAAAGCGTTTCAGGCAGCTATACCCGGAGGCTGTACCCGATAGCTTTTATTCGGATTCCTTATCAGATCTCCCGATGGCTAAGATCGTCAAAAAAGCATTTTTAATAAAAAACGGTAAAATTATGGAATGGGATATAGAGAAGAGGTAAAACAGTAATGTCAGAAATAAAGAACAGAGCATTCATGGTATGGCTCAGCAAGATACTTAGGTACAGTGCAGCAGGTACGAATGATATAGATCATGAAAAGCACACATCAAAAATACCTGCAATAATGGGATATATATTCTTATCGATCCCGATGTATATATTCTTTTTTTGCTGGCTCAGGATAGCTTACAGTATTATTATGATACTTATCCTTAGCCTGGGACTTTTTTTTGCCTGTAAAAGTGCTCCGAAGATAGATATTTCTTATTTAACTAAGAGCAATGGATGCAAGATAGCTGCTGCTGTGATATTAGCTGCGGTGTGGGTCTATCTTTCGGGTATCGGGAAATTAGCATTTCAGAATTACGATCATATGTGGAGAAACGCTATTCTTGAAAAGCTTGTAAATGAGAATTGGCCTGTGGTAATAGAAGACACTCACGGTTATTTTCAGCAGCCTGTAGCTTTTATATATTATTTTGCCATATGGCTGCCTGCGGCACTGTTTGGAAAGATATTTGGACTTGAAGCTGCACATATTTTCCTTTTTGTATGGTGTACTATTGGGATACTTCTTGTTTTTCTTATTCTCACAGGCATCAGGAAAAAGCTTTCATTACTGATGTTGGCAGCTTTTGTTATATTTAGTGGACTTGATGCGGTGGGGGATTTTATACTGAATAATACCCCTGATCATTTATGGTTTGCTACAAATCATCTTGAAAACTGGGCATGGGGCTTTCAGATGTCTTCGTTTTCTACCCAGTTGTTCTGGGTATTCAATCAGGCGATACCAGCATGGCTTCTTACAGCGCTGTTTCTTATCCAGAAGGATAACAGATCCTTGGTTTTCATTTACTCCCTCAGCTTTATGTCATGTACATTACCGGCTATCGGTATGATACCTGTAATAGCGTGCATAGGTATATGCAGGATAGTAAAGATATTTAAAAAGAAAAATGGCATTCCCACATCGATAAAAATGGTATTGGCAGAGGTATTGACTGTACAGAATATTATTACCGGATTATCAGTTACTCTAATATCCTTCCTGTTCCTGAAAGCCAATACTACCGGTAATTCAGGCTTCAGATTCAATGAAATGGGTAAGCTTTTCATGTCTTATCTTATTTTTGCCTTACTTGAATTTGGGGTATACTTTATTGCAATGAATAGGACACAGAAAAAAAATCCATTGTACTGGGTAAGTCTTGGCACTCTTATGATAGTACCTTTGATAGCCTTCGGTCCTCATGTTGATTTTGTTATGCGTGCCTCAATACCTTCTCTGATAGTTATGTTCGTACTTATATTTGATACTATTGACAAAAGCAAGGAAGGAAGATCACGGTATGTATCCTATATCCTGACAGCATTGTTACTGCTGGGAGGTATCAATGCATATCATGAGATCGCCAGATCGGTGACAACTACCATTAAGCATATAACAGATCCGAATGTAGCAATTGAAGCTGATAAAATAGACCTTCTTGAGGATGGAAACAGAGGAAATTTCTTTGGGGAATTTCAGGATTCATTTTTCTTTAAATATTTATCCAGATAAGGTTATAAAAAGGCAATACCACATGATCATTGCGGTATTGCCTTGCTTTTTTTATTATGAACAGCTGTCTTCGAGTATTTTTTTTAAATACTTTCCGGTGTATGATTCCTTGCATTTTGCTATTTCTTCAGGAGTTCCGGTGGCAACTATTGTTCCTCCGCCGTTTCCGCCTTCGGGACCCAGATCGATTATATGATCGGCGATCTTTATCACATTCAGATTATGCTCAATGACCAGTACGGTATTACCGGTGTCAGTCAGCTTTTGTAATACTTCTATCAGTTTATGAACATCGGCATTGTGAAGTCCCGTAGTAGGTTCGTCAAGGATGTATATTGTTTTTCCGGTCGCTCTTCTTGAAAGCTCTGTGGATAGCTTTACACGCTGTGCTTCTCCTCCTGAAAGTGTTGTAGCCGGCTGTCCTATCTTTATATAGCCCAGCCCTACATCCTGTAAGGTTTTAAGCTTTCTGTATATTTTCTGGTGGTTTTCAAAGAATACCAGTCCCTCATCAACTGTCATTTCAAGAACATCATAAATGGATTTTCCCTTGTACAGTACTTCCAGTGTTTCACGGTTATAGCGTTTTCCCTTACATACCTCGCAGGGAACGTAGATATCCGGCAGAAAATGCATTTCTATCTTTTTGATGCCGTCACCTTCACAGGCTTCACATCTTCCGCCTTTAACATTAAAGGAAAACCGTCCGGAGCTGTAGCCTCGTGCTTTTGCATCATTAGTTTGTGAGTACAGCTCTCTTATGTCAGTGAATACTCCTGTGTATGTGGCAGGATTGGAACGAGGCGTTCTGCCGATAGGGGATTGGTCAATGTTTATTACCTTGTCAAGATGTTCAAGTCCCTCCATTGATTTGAAGCATCCCGGTCTGATTTATGCCCGGTTGAGTTTGGCAGCTAAGTTTTTGTATACTATTTCGTTAATAAGAGATGATTTTCCGGAGCCTGAAACACCTGTTACGCATACAAATTCTCCTAATGGGATCCTGACATCTATGTTTTTAAGGTTGTTTTCCTTTGCACCTTTGACTATCAGGAATTTTCCATTTCCTTCTCTTCTCTTTTCCGGGAGTGGTATTTTCTTTTTTCCGCTGAGGTATTGTCCTGTAATGGATTTTCTGGATTTTAGAAGCTTATCCACAGTTCCGGAAAAAACTACTTCACCACCGTTTACTCCGGCTCCGGGACCTATGTCAACGATATAATCGGCTGCCAGCATTGTATCATCGTCATGTTCTACAACTATAAGGGTATTTCCAAGGTCACGGAGTCTTTTCAGTGTAGCTATCAGCTTGTCATTGTCACGCTGATGAAGTCCTATGCTTGGCTCATCAAGTATATATAGCACACCCATAAGAGAGGAGCCTATCTGAGTCGCAAGTCTTATACGTTGGCTCTCACCGCCTGACAGTGTACCTGATGAACGTGCAAGAGTAAGATAATCCAGTCCTACGCTTTTTAAGAAACCAAGACGCTCACGTATTTCCTTAATAATACCTTTGGCTATCATTTGTTCTCTTTCTGTAAGTTCCAGCTTTTCTATAAAATCCAATGCTTCTGCAACAGACATTTTTGTAAAGTCCATGATATTCAATCCGCCTACTGTTACTGACAGGCTTTCTTTTTTAAGTCGGTGTCCGTGGCATTCAGGGCAGCTGATCTCATTCATTACTTCTTCAATATCCTTTTTTGAGTAATCGCTGCTGGATTCCGAATAACGTCTTTGCAGATTATTGATAACCCCTTCAAATCTGCTGTATCTTACTCCACCTCCAAATGAATCGATGATATGAAGCTCCAGCCGTTCATCGGTACCGTATAGGAATGCATTTACCGCATCCTTCGGAAGATCCTTGAAAGGGGTATCCAGGCTGATATTATAACGTTTAGCTATAGCAGTATAGTACATCATGGCAATAGAGCCATCCTTAATCGTATTCCATCCGCTTGCCTTTATTGCTCCCTGGCGAATGCTGAGATCTTTATTAGGAACTATCAGATCCGGATCGATTCGTGAAAATGAGCCAAGTCCCGTACACTTGGGACACGCACCGAAGGGATTGTTGAAGGAAAACATACGGGGGTTGAGCTCCTCAATGCTTATATTATGTTCGGGACAAGCATAATTCAAGGAGTAAAGCTGTTCTTCACCTCCTATGATATCAACAGCTATAAGTCCTCCTGAAAGTGAGGTCACGGTTTCTATACTGTCGGTCATTCTGGAACGAATACCTTCTTTTATGACAAGTCTGTCAACGATTATCTCTATATTGTGTTTTATATTCTTGTCCAGCTTTATATCCTCTGACAGGTCATACATTATGCCATCGATCCGTACTCTGACATAACCGGAACGCCTTGCTTTATCAAGTTCCTTTGCGTATGTGCCCTTCCTGCCTCTTGCAATGGGGGCTAAGAGCTGTATTTTGGTTCCTTCCTCCAACGCCAGAAGCTTATCTGCTATCTGATCTACGGTTTGCTGTTTTATCTCCCTGCCGCAGACCGGACAGTGTGGAATACCTATACGAGCATACAGAAGTCGCAGATAGTCATATATTTCCGTTACAGTTCCCACTGTTGAACGTGGATTTTTTGAGGTGGTCTTCTGGTCTATGGAAATAGCAGGGGAGAGCCCTTCGATACTGTCCACATCGGGTTTTTCCATTTGTCCCAGAAACATTCTGGCATATGAGGAAAGACTTTCCATATAGCGTCTTTGACCATCTGCATATATGGTATCAAAAGCCAGTGATGACTTTCCGGAACCGGAAAGTCCTGTCATAACTATAAATTTGTTTCTTGGAAGCTCAAGATCAATGCTTTTCAGATTGTGTTCTCTTGCGCCTTTGATGATAATTTTGTCTGTCATTTTATTTTCCTTCAAGCTCCTTAATTTTATCTCTTAAATAAGCGGCGTGTTCAAATTCAAGAAGCTTAGCCGCTTCCTTCATTTGCTGGGTCAGCTCAGCGATAAGCTCTTTTTTCTGAGCTGATGAAAGCTTCTTGCCTGTTTTCTTTTCAACTGTATCCTTGCTGGATATTTCCAGAACCTTTCTGATATCCTTTTTAATGGTTTGGGGGATTATGCCATGCTCCTTATTATAGGCGATCTGCTTGGCACGTCGGCGTTCAGTCTCCTCAATGGCTCTTTCCATGGAGCCGGTGACGCTGTCTGCGTACATTATTACCTTGCCATTTGCGTTTCGTGCTGCTCTGCCTATGGTCTGAATAAGAGAAGTCTCACTTCTGAGAAAGCCTTCTTTATCTGCATCCAGTATAGCTACCAGTGATACCTCCGGGATATCAAGACCTTCACGAAGCAGGTTGATCCCCACAAGTACATCAAATTCTCCTTCACGAAGATCCTTTATTATTTCCATACGTTCGATGGTATCTATATCATGATGAAGATAGCGTACCTTTATACCGGCATTTTCCAGAAATGCAGTAAGATCCTCTGCCATTTTCTTGGTCAGTGTGGTTACCAGGACACGCTCGTCCTTTTCTGTTCGCAGATTAATCTGAGATATAAGATCCTCTATTTGTCCTTCAATGGGTTTTACAATTATTTCGGGGTCAACCAGTCCCGTAGGACGAATTACCTGTTCAGCTGTCTGCTGGGATCTTTCCCGTTCAAATTTACCGGGTGTGGCACTGACAAATACCACCTGATTTATATGATCGTAAAACTCATCAAAGTTTAGAGGTCTGTTATCGTATGCACTGGGCAGACGGAATCCGAAATCCACAAGATTTGTTTTTCTTGCCCTGTCACCGGCATACATAGCACCTACCTGGGGAACGGTAACATGACTTTCGTCGATCATCAAAAGAAAATTTTTAGGAAAATGATCCAGAAGTGTCATAGGTGTACTTCCGGGCGGTCTTCCGGAAAGAATACGTGAATAGTTCTCTATTCCGCTGCAGAAACCGATCTCTTGGAGCATCTCCATATCATGATGTGTTCTCTGAGCGATCCTCTGAGCTTCTATCAGTTTGTTTTCAGATTTAAAGTATTCTATTCTTTCAGCCAGTTCCCTGTCTATCTCCTTTATTGCGCTTTCCATTTTATTTCCGCTTACAATATAGTGGCTTGCAGGAAATATGGGTACATAGCTCATACGTGCGAGTACTTCTCCTGTGAGTACATTTATCTCGCTTATTCGGTCTATTTCATCACCGAAGAATTCCACCCGTATTGCATTTTCATTTGATGAAGCAGGGAAGATCTCAACAACATCTCCTCTTACACGGAATTTATTTCTAACGAAGTTAATGTCGTTTCTTTCATATTGTATCCGTACTAAGTTTTCAACAAGCTCATCACGGGATATTTCCATACCCTCACGAACTGATACTACCATAGAACGATAATCCTCAGGGCTTCCCAGCGAATAGATACAGGAAACACTGGAAACTATTATAACATCATTTCGCTCTGCCAGTGATGCAGTTGCGGAATGGCGCATTTTGTCAATCTCATCATTTATAGAGGAATCCTTTTCAATATAGGTATCAGTTCCGGGAATATATGCCTCAGGCTGATAGTAATCATAGTAGGATACAAAGTATTCTACAGCATTGTTTGGGAAAAACTCTTTGAATTCGGAACAAAGTTGTGCTGCAAGTATTTTATTATGTGCAAGTATCAGCGTCGGCTTGTTGACCTTTGCAATAATATTTGCCATAGTAAATGTCTTGCCGGAGCCGGTGACACCTAAGAGTGTCTGCTCCTTCAGCCCTTTTTTTATGCCATTTGAAATGGTTTCTATTGCCTGTGGCTGATCACCTGAAGGCTTCATATCAGTTACAAGTTCAAAATCCTTGATCTTCATATATACTCCTTAAAGCTGTATAACGTCAGATAAGTGTTAATGCTCCTATTTCCTTCATTGAGACGGTAGAGCCCCCTCCGGTTATGATATGGTCGAGAAGTATAATACCTATTGAAGAAAGGAGCTTATATAGTTCTCTGGTTGTCCTTATATCTGCGGAAGAAGGCGTAGATATACCATTGGGATGATTATGTGCTATAATAATCTGTTCACAGTTGTTTTTGAACGCTGCTTCTGCGATCTTTCTGGCAGTAATGGACACACTTCCCGGACTCCCTTCAAAAAGGTCAATACATTTCATAATATATAATCTGTCATCGAGAAATGCTATCTTAACTTTTTCAGTTTTTTCTCCGAAAAACAGTGTTGAAAAGTAATCACGGCTTTTCGCATAATCATCAAGGCATATATCCTCATATCTCTGTATTACTAATTCTTTTGAAAGCTCGGGTATGATCTTTATGAGAGTGGCTGCTTCTATCCCGATCCCGTTTATTTTAGTAAGCTCATCTATAGATGCGGCAAAAACGGCACCAAGGGTCTTGAATTCGTTTAATAGATCATGAGCTATGGGATTGGTGTCTTTTCTCGGTATTACATAGTACAGAAGGAGTTCAAGCTTTTCATGATCTTCAAAGCTGCTTAACCCGAAATTGCGAAACTTTTTCTTTACTCTTATGCGGTGTTCCTTATGTAAATTATTATCGTTCATTGTGATTTACCTCATATGTGTAAGCATTCAGAATAATGCTTTAATATCAAACCATTTGCCCATATCCTTATATTGATCCCCCAACAAAATCTTGAATTTTCTGCTTGTCTAAATACTGAACTTCTGCGTCGGAAAGGCTTGAAATATGCCAGCATT
>CACZQG010000091.1 GCA_902783235.1 uncultured Ruminococcus sp. | reverse complement strand
GTGACGAGCTAATGTAACAACCAATTGTTTTTGTTGTTTGCTATATAATCTGAGGGATGCGGATGGCTACGTTCCCTACAAATGTGTTGTGTAACTATTTTGTAATAATTGATTTCCGTGGCAATGAAAACCATTTAGTAAATACTCCGTGGGTATACATCATGAATGAAAAAAGCCTGATATGCTGTGAAAAAATTTACTCTGTATACTACTTGACAAAAGCATATTTTCATGATAATATTGTATTATAAAAGAATAATCAAAGCGTTGATAAAGGAAGACCGTTGTCAGAGTTTTTTCAGAGAGAAGCAGCCGCCGGCTGAAAGCTGCTTTATAAACGGACATCAGGTACACCGCCTTTTGAGTACGGTCAATAGCCGTCGGGTACTCCCGTTACAGGGTGCTTTTTGAGGTCTGCTTTTGCGGACGAAAAAGGGTGGAACAGCGGTAATTATCGCCCCTTAGGTGCTTTTTGCATCTTTGGGGCTTTTTTGCGGTTTGACTATGAGGAGCAAAGCCGGTAAATGATCCTTGTGGGGCAATGCCGCAAAAATTGTCAGGTAAAATTTGCAAGGCAGTTCGGATTTGATCTGTCAGATAACAGGAGGAATTGATTATGATAAAACTAACGCTTAAAGATGGAAGTATCAGAGAAATTGAAAATGCCGCATCTGCTGCGGAGATAGTCAAGGGAATAGGTGCAGGTCTTTACAAGGCTGCCTGCTGCGTGAAGATCAACGGAGAGGTTAAGGATCTGCGTACAGTTATTGACTCGGACTGCGAATTTGAGGTCATGACCTTTGACAGTACAGACGGAAAAAAGACCTTCTGGCATACTGCTTCACACATTCTTGCACAGGCTGTAAAAAGACTTTACCCCAATGCAAAGCTTGCAATAGGCCCTGCAATAGATAACGGTTTTTATTACGACTTTGATCTGGAAAAGCCCTTTACCGCAGAGGAGCTTGAAAAAATAGAGGCTGAGATGAAAAAGATCGCCAAGGAAGGACTGGAACTGGAAAGATACACCATGTCCCCGGAGGAAGCTGTAAAGGCTCTGGAGGAACAGGGAGAGATATACAAGGTGGAGCTGTGCAGGGAGCACGCAGAAAACGGTGAGCCTATATCCTTCTACAAGCAGGGCGAATTTTCAGACCTGTGTGCAGGCCCTCATCTTATGACAACAGCACCCATAAAGGCTGTAAAGCTTTTGTCATGTACAGGTGCTTACTGGAGAGGCTCGGAAAAGAACAAGATGCTCTCCCGTGTATATGCTGTTGCATTCCCCAAGGCTTCACAGCTGGAGGAGCATTTGAAGCAGCTGGAAGAAGCCAAAATGCGTGACCATAATAAGCTGGGAAGAGAACTGGAGATATTCACAACAGTTGATTATATCGGTCAGGGTCTGCCTATCATACTTCCCAAGGGTGCTAAGATAATACAGACATTGCAGCGCTTTGTTGAGGATGAGGAGGAGAAGAGAGGCTATCTCCTTACAAAAACTCCGTATATGTCCAAAAATGACCTGTTCAAGATCTCGGGACACTGGGATCATTATCGTGACAGTATGTTTGTTCTTGGTGATCCAGAGGATGACAGCAAGGATTGTATGTGTCTCCGTCCTATGACCTGTCCCTTCCAGTATCAGGTATTTCTTAACAGACAGCGTTCTTACCGTGACCTTCCCATGAGACTGGGAGAAACATCCACTTTGTTCAGAAAAGAGGACAGCGGTGAGATGCACGGTCTTATAAGACTTCGTCAGTTTACTATCTCCGAGGGACATCTCATCCTTCGTCCGGAGCAGCTTGAGGAGGAATTCAAGGGCTGTCTGGAGCTTGCTAAATTCATGCTTGATACAGTGGGACTTTCCGAGGACGTTTCCTATCGTTTCTCTCAGTGGGATCCCAAGAATCCCAACAACAAGTATGAGGGAACTCCCGAACAGTGGGAAAAGGCACAGTCGGCAATGGGCAAGATACTGGACGATCTGGGACTGGAATATACTATTGGTGTGGATGAAGCAGCATTCTACGGTCCTAAGCTGGACATTCAGATAAAGAATGTTTTCGGCAAGGAGGATACCCTTATCACCATACAGATAGATATGCTTATAGCTCAGAGATTCGGCATGGAGTATGTTGATGTGGACGGCACCAAGAAGAACCCCTATATCATTCACAGAACATCTATCGGCTGCTATGAGAGAACCCTTGCGCTTCTTATTGAGAAGTATGCAGGTGCATTCCCTCTCTGGCTGGCTCCCGAGCAGGTAAGACTTATCCCTGTTGCTGACAGACATCTTGATTACTGCTATGATATCAAGAAAAAGCTGGAGATGCAGAAGATAAGGGTAACTATTGATGACAGAGCTGAAAAGGTAGGCTATAAGATCCGTTCCGCAACGGTGGAAAAGGTACCTGTAATGGTAACTATCGGTGACAAGGAAGTTGAAAGCAATACAGTTTCTGTAAGAAGCCGTCTTGACGGTGATATGGGCTCTATGAATCAGGCACAGTTCCTGGGTAAGCTCATGACCGACATCGCTTCAAAGAGAAGACAGTAATATTTGGCAGCACCGCACAAAGACCGCCTGAGGGCGTGAGTGATGCATGATCCTTGTGCGGTGCTGCCTTAAATTTTTTTTGTGTTATCATTTCAGCCGCTCTTTGGGTTTTCGGCTGCAAATATTGATCCCCCAACTAAATCTTGAATTTTCTGCTTGTCTAAATACTGAACTTCTGCGTCGGAAAGGCTTGAAATACGCGAGTATT
>CACZQG010000090.1 GCA_902783235.1 uncultured Ruminococcus sp. | reverse complement strand
AGAAAATTTTTTTGTTTTCTTTGCCAGCGTTTCTTTGTCAAATAACAAAGAAATGCTGAAACATTAAATATCAAATCAAACAGAACCATCCGGAAGCAAATAAAAAAACGAACTCCAAAACATAAATTATAATTATAATCATCATTTCAACGAAAGCAAAAACCGTTTCGCTTTGCTTTTTAAATTCGTGCCGCAGGCACTCATTTGATTACGCATTACGCATTACGAATTACGAATTATTTATGGCAAATCAGGAAAAACACGGAAAGGAGAATTGAAAATGGAATTTAAAGAGAGTAAAACAGCGATCAACATAATGAGGGCTTTTGCCGGAGAGGGTCAGGCGAGAAACAGGTATGACATCTCCGGGAAAAAGGCAGCCCGTCAGAAGCTTCATGTGATAGAAGCAGTCTTTTCATTCACCGCAAAGCAGGAGCTGGCTCACGCTCAGGTGTTTGCGGATATGCTGAAGGGGATGGGAGGAGAAAGGGTGACAATTGATGCCGACTTTCCCACGGATGCGGATGATGATATACTAAAGCTGCTGAGAAATGCCCAGGGCAATGAGGAGGAGGAAGGCTCTGCCATCTATCCTGCTTTTGCAGCAGCCGCACGGGAGGAGGGCTTTGATGATATTGCAGGAAGGCTGAATATGATAGCAGAGGTGGAAAAGACCCATTCTCAGCGATTTCGGATGTTTGCCGATCTTCTGGAGCAGAATAAGCTGTTTGTATCCGATGTGGAGGAGGAATGGGTGTGCCTTAACTGCGGTCATAGCTTCAGGGGTCAGGCGGCACCGGAGATATGCCCTGTATGCAGTCATCCCAAGGGATTTTTTATAAGGGCAGGACTTGTGCCTTATACGAAATAGCATTGCGGTAAAGACCCATACCCCATGAGGATGTGGGTCTTTGTTCGGTATAGCTTTTTTTATTTAATCCTTTACTTTTATTGCAAATTCTGTTATAATAGTTTTACTACAGTACCGTCAGCTTTACGGGGTACTGTAATAATCAAAAGGAAACGAGGAAATGCAGATGAGTATTACAGAAGATATACGCTACATAGGTGTAAATGACCGTGACATTGACCTTTTTGAGGGTATGTATGATGTACCCAACGGAATGGCTTACAACTCATATGTGATCACTGATGAGAAAACAGCCGTAATGGATACGGTGGACGCAAGATTCGGCAAGGAATGGCTGGATAATTTAAGTGCGGTACTGGGCGACAGGGAGCCTGATTACCTGGTGGTATCTCACATGGAGCCCGACCATTCCGCAAACATCATGGCTTTTATGGAAAAATATCCCAAGGCTGTGGCTGTGGCTTCCGCAAAGGCGTTTACCATGATGAAAAATTTCTTCGGTACCGATCTTTCAGACAGCAGACTTGTGGTGAATGAAGGAGATACCCTGGAGCTGGGCAGTCATACCCTTAGATTTGTTACTGCTCCCATGGTGCACTGGCCCGAGGTCATCATGACCTATGACGAAAAGGACAAGGTGCTGTTCAGTGCGGATGCCTTCGGTAAGTTCGGTACGCTGGATACGGACGAGGACTGGGCCTGCGAGGCAAGAAGATATTATTTCGGCATAGTTGGCAAGTACGGCGCACAGGTACAGGCAGTGCTTAAAAAGGCTTCCGCCCTTGACATACAGACCATATGCCCTCTTCACGGTCCTGTACTCAGCGAGGATCTGGGCTATTATCTGGGTCTTTACAATACCTGGTCAAGCTACGGAACGGAAAGCGAGGGTATAGTTATCAACTACACCTCCGTATATGGCAATACAAAGCAGGCAGCAGAGCTGCTGGCACAGAAGCTGGAGGAGCTTGGCTGTCCCAAGGTGGCGGTAAATGATCTGGCAAGATGCGATATGGCTGAGGCTGTGGAGGATACATTCAGGTACGGCAAGGCAGTATTCGCCACTACCACCTACAACGCAGATATGTTCCCCTTCATGAAAACATTTATTGACAGCCTGGTGGAAAGAGGCTATAAGAACAAGACCGTGGCATTTATGGAAAACGGCTCCTGGGCACCTATGGCTTCAAAGTGTATGAAGGCAATGCTGGAAAAATCCAAGGATCTTACTCTCTGTGAAAACGAGGTAAAGATACTTTCGGCTGTAAATGAGGAGAATATGGCTCAGATAGAGGCTCTGGCAAAGGAGCTTATGGAAAAATAAGATTAAGGCAACACCGCACAAAGACCGCTTGGAAGCTTTGCACGTCATCTGCTTGCAGATTTTCCTTTATCTTGCACAAAATCTCTTT
>CACZQG010000089.1 GCA_902783235.1 uncultured Ruminococcus sp. | reverse complement strand
GTCCTTAGAGGCGATGTAGGTTGCAATAAGCAAAATGTATCAAAAATTTTTCCATTAAGTTCATAACAACGCAATACTTCTTCAACAACGTCCCAGGAAGAGGCTGTATCTGATGCGGTGGCGTCAGAACGTAAAAATGGAACTTCCGCACCATATACACGTGCTATATCTGCATATTGTTCTGAATCAGTTGAAACCATTACAGTATCAAAACATTTAGAACACAATGCAGCCTGAATAGAGTAAGCCATCATTGGTTTCCCGGCTAATTCTTTTATATTTTTATTTGGCAGTCCTTTTGAGTTAGAACGTGCTGGAATTATGGCAATATTTCTCATCTAGGTATTTGATCATAGAATTTCTTCTTAAGATCAATCCTCCCATCTATTACTACTTCAATAATTTTATTTGCAATTTTCTCAGCTGCATGACCATATCCGTATAAAGAAACCACTCTCTCACAAATTTCTTTATGTTCAAGACTCATTGCTTTATTAATGGCATCTATAATACTCTGCTTGTCTTTACTGCAATTTATAATACTTTCCGATTGCAATCTACCTCTTTGACGATCTCCAATATTAACCGTAGGTACACGTACAGCCGGCGCTTCTATAATGCCACTTGAAGAATTACCAATAACAAATTCTGCAAATTTCATAAGAGACAAATATAGTTTTTTACCTAGAGAAGAAAATACGTGTATATTATCTATTTCACTTTTAGCATTTTCTAACAATGAATTAATTCTTGCTCCGCCCTGGTCAGCATTTGACTTCATAACAATAAATTGAATATCCGGAAAAGCTTTAATTGCAGCTAAAAACTCTTCAATCTGTTCGTCAACGATATCTTCATCAAGTGTAACCGGATGATATGTACAAAGAGCATATTTACAATCATCTAGTCCTATAGCTTCTAAAGCCTCTTTCCTTCCCATATCAGCAACGGTCATAATATTGTCTATACTAGTAGAGCCATAATTAAACACTCTATCAGGATTCTCACCTAACTGAATAACTCGTCTTCTACTTTGCTCATTAGTTACAAAGTGAAGATAACTTATTTTTGTTATAGAGTGCCTAATCCACTCATCCATTGCCCCCTCAGTGGTATCTCCGCCACATAAATGAATAATAGGTGTTCTCGTATTTCCAGCAGCAATTGCTATTGCTAATGTTTCATAACGATCCCCAAGAAGCATTATTGCATCATATCTTTTTTCCTTGAATAATTTTGTGAACTTGATAAGTGTTTCAGCTTGATTTTCAGATATATCCAATTCATTTGCAGATTCTACAGGAATTGAAATTTTATAGTCGATTCTTTCCTGTATATCATTAACAGTTAAACCATATTGTTCACTTAGATGAGTTCCTGTTACTATAACTTCTACAACAAGATTCTCATTTTCTTTTCTTCTTAATTCCTTTATCACAGGTGAAAGAAGACCGTATTCTGCTCTTGTAGCTGTTACCACTGCTATTTTCTTCATACTTCAATCAATTCATCCTCATGAAAATCTCTTATAGCTTTAGAACCTAAAACCTCGTTCCATTGCATAGGACTAATACCAGTTCCAGGTCTTTTTGTAGTAAGATTTTCAGTTGTTAGAACTTCCCCTTTTCTTATTACTTTCTTCGCTATTATACTTTTACGAGCTGCATTTCGGTTTGATAATTCCTCCATCGAAAGTCTTTTCACACCAGTTCCTAGGCATCTTTCAATCTTTCTAATACCATCAACCATATGTTTAAATTCATCAGGTTCCAAACTAGCTTTATGATCAGGTCCTGGAAGATTTCTATCAAGTGTTAGGTGCTTTTCTATTACTTGAGCCCCTAATGCAACTGCAGCCATTGCTACTTCACTTCCTTGTGTATGGTCTGAATATCCAACAGGATAGCCAAATGTATTTCTTATAGTATCCATAACTCTAAGATTTACATTACCTATTTCAGCTGGATATTCCGTAACACAATGTAAAATCGTAATATCGTTAATATCATAACTCTCTAAGACATTTAATGCATCTCCGATTTCTTTCATCTCAGCCATGCCCGTTGACATGATTACTTTTTTACCTGTTTTAGCAATTTCAACAAGATACGGATAATTTGTTATCTCACCAGATGGTATCTTCCAAATATCCTGCATATCATTTAGAAAATGTATACTTTCAATATCAAATGGTGTTGAAAGAAAAGAAATCCCAACACTTTTACTGTAATCAGCCAATTCTATAAAATCTTCATAACTTAACAAAAGCTTGCTTAACATTTCTTTTTGGCTTTTATTTGTTCCGATGTTCTTTTTCTGATAATCAGCCATTGATGCTGATTTTGAAACTATTGCATCGAGATTGGCAGTTTGAAATTTAACTATATCTGCACCACATTCTTTTGCTTTTACAACTAATTGTTTTGCCATCTCAAGACTACCGTTATGATTAACTCCTGCCTCGGCAATAATCAATGTCTTATTCAATGTGTATCTCCCCCTCAATCATTTAAAATCCACTCAAAGGCCTTGGCCATACGTAGTGAAAAATCCTTAAAATGATTTCCTTCATTCCATTCAAGAATACAGTTGACG
>CACZQG010000088.1 GCA_902783235.1 uncultured Ruminococcus sp. | reverse complement strand
GGCAATATAGCCCTTAACACGCTCTCCTGTATGTACTTTTTTGAAAGACTGCTCCAGAGCCTCCTCAAAATTAAACTCTTCTAAGTTTTCTGCCATGGTAGTTTGTACCTCCTTAATTATATGAGCCGGTGTCGATGCTCCGGCAGTAATGCCTATTAGTTCAGCATTATTCAGGTTCAATGAATAAAGCTCGTCCGCATTTTCGATATGATAGGATGTACAGTGTTCGCTGCACACCGAATACAGCTTTTTGGTATTTGAGCTGTGCTTTCCGCCGACTATTATCATAACATCGACTTTTTTAGCAAGCTCTCCGGCTGCCGACTGCCTTTCGGCGGTGGCGTTGCATATTGTATCGAAAACAAGGATGTTTGGATCATCCTTTGGAATGACCTTTATACACTCCCCCCATACTAATATATTATACGTTGTTTGAGCGACAATTGCAAGCTTTTTTTGAATTATTTTATATTTTTGACTAAAAAAGTCCCGAAGTTCAAATTCGTCCTTAAAAACAAGGTGATTTTCGTCACAATGACCAACGATTCCTTGCACCTCAGGGTGGTTCTCATCCCCGGCTATAAGGATAAAATATCCTTCTGCTGTTTTCTCTGCAACTATCTTGTGAATTTTTTTAACAAACGGGCAGGTGGCATCTATATAATTATTGCCTTTTTCTTCCAGCTGCCTGTAAATATCCATTCCCACACCGTGAGATCGTATGACAGCCGTTTCATCATTTTCCAGCTCAGAGACCCGGTTTACGATCCTGACTCCCTTGGACTGCATATCCCTCACCACATCATCATTGTGGATTATGGGTCCCAGGGTAGCTATTTTTGAACTGCCCTTTTCTATTTCCTCATAAACCCTGTTTACCGCATTTTTAACACCGGGACAAAATCCCGAATGTGCCGCAAGAAATATCTCAGCCATTCTTATCCTCCAGTAGTGCCTGTATATCACCCATTATCTTCTGCTTTACGCCCTTTAGCTGTCTTGTATCGAAATTGTCACCTATTTCTATATCCGTGGGAGGGATAGGCTTTCCGTAACGAACGATCACCTTTTTGCGGAAATGAAGTTTTTTCCCCTCAAATATCACTGCCGCCGGGACCACCATTGCCCCGGATTTAGCAGCAATCAGAGCCACCCCTGTTTTTCCACGTCCCAGCTTGCCATCCTTGCTGCGTGTGCCTTCGGGGAATATAACTAAGTTTCTTCCCTCTCTGAGCCTCTCTACGGAATCACTTATGACCTTCATGTCTCCGCTTCCACGGACTACCGGGAAAGCTCCCAGCTTCCTTATGAGCCAGCCGAAGAACTTGTTATGGAACAGCTCCTCCTTGGCGATAAAGGAAAATTTTGCACACATGGAGGTTGCGGCAATAAGGGGAGGATCTGCGAAGGTGCGGTGATTTGATGCGATTATGAATCCCGGCTCCTTTGGGAGATTTTCCTTTCCCTCTGCTTTTACGTGATAGAATCCGTAATATATACCCTTAACAAACCCGTAAAGGCATTTGAAAAATATGCTCTGTTTCATTATTTATCCATGACCTCTTTTATCATTGATGTAAGCTTGTCTATCACCTGCTCCATGGTCATTTCCGTAGTATCAAGAAGCACTGCGTCCTCTGCCTGCTTCAGGGGAGCGGTCTTTCGGTTCATATCGTTATAGTCACGCTGCTTTATATCCTCCAGTACCTGCTCATATGTGACTGTGGAGTCGGTCATTTCCCTGAACCTTCTGTTTGCCCTTTCCTCCGCCGAAGCGGTAAGGAACACCTTCAGATCGGCATTGGGAAGTACTACTGTACCTATATCACGTCCGTCCATGATTATATTATTTTCTCTTGCTATCCTTTGCTGCAGATCAAACAGGAACTCCCTCACCTCCGGAATGGCAGAAAACCGTGAAGCGTTCATTGACACCTCCGGGGTGCGTATCTGCTGTGATACGTCCTCACCATTAAGTATAACGTGCTGAGTACCCTGCTGATATTCAAGCTTTATATCCACCTTGTCCAGTGAATCAATAAGGGACTGCTCGTCCAGCCCATTGGACAGGGCGTACAACGCCGCCGAGCGGTAAAGTGCTCCGGTATCCACATAAATGAATCCCAGCTGTGCAGCAGCCGCCTTTGCTATGGAGCTTTTGCCTGCGCCGGCAGGCCCGTCTATTGCTATGTTTATCATAATCATTTCCTCCTGTTTTTTATTCTGTTTTTATTCTGTAGATCACCTGCCGGAAATACCTGTTCGCAGCATTCCGGCAGCAAGCTGAAAAACGTGTTTATTTAAGGCAGCACCGCAAAAGACCGCCTGACAGCTTTGTGCGGTATTGCCTTTATTTACGTCATGCTCATCGCCGCCGCATAAGCCGTAGAGAATGCTATCTGAAGATTGAATCCTCCGGTATAGGCATCAACATCTATTATCTCCCCGGCAAAATAGAGACCCTGTATTATTTTTGACTCCATTGTTTTGGGATCTATCTCCTTGATATCGACCCCGCCGCTTGTGATTATAGCCTCGTCTATAGGGCGGAATTTTTTGGGAGTTACGGGAAAGGCTTTAAGCAGCTTTACCAGCTTCTGCCGTTCCTCACGGGTGATACTGTTCACCTTTCTGTCTCCCGGGATACCCGAAAGCTTTACTATAGTGGGTATCAGCTTTGCAGGCAGCAGCTTTGACAATGAGTTTCCGAAGATCCTATTGATATTCTCTCTGAAATCCCGAAGTATCCTGTCATCCAGCTTCTGTTCATCCAGCCCCGGTTTCAGGTCAATATACATCATATACCTGTCTGCCTCCAGCTCTCTTATATGGGAGCTTGCGCTGAGGACTAAAGGCCCCGACACGCCGAAATGGGTAAACAGCATTTCTCCCAGCTCGCTGTATATCTTCTTCTCACGGTCGCAGAGAGTCAGTGTAACGTTGCGGAGCGACAGTCCCATCATATCCCTGCAATAGCCCTCACAGCACTCTATGGGAACGAGAGACGGCTTCAAAGGCGTTATATTATGTCCCAGGCTTTCTGCCAGTGTGAATCCGGAGCCGTCGGAGCCTGTAACAGGGTAAGAGCATCCGCCGGCAGCCAGCAGCACCGAGGAAGCAGTATAAGATCTTCCGCCTGCCATTACTCCGGTACAGACACCATCCTCAGCCAGTATCCTGCCCACCTTTTTCTTAATTATCTCCACGCCTGCGTTTTTCAGGCGTTTCTCCAGAGCCGAGACAATATCCCCTGCCTTATCGCTCTGAGGGAAAACTCTGTTTCCTCTTTCTGTTTTAAGGGGCACACCGCTGTTTTCAAAAAAATCCATAGTGTCCCTTGATGAAAACTTTGAAAAAGCGCTGTAGAGAAATTTCGGGTTAGCCGGAATATTATCCATAAGTGTGCGCTGGTCACAGTTATTTGTAACATTGCACCTGCCCTTGCCTGTTATAGCCAGTTTTTTTCCTATTTTTCCGTTTGGCTCAAAAATAATGGTGCGTTTTCCCCATTCGCCGCAGAATACTCCTGCCATTGCCCCGGCCGCACCGCCGCCGATTATTATAACATCTGCATCCAGGCTGTTCATTATCTCACCTCTATTCCCATAGGCTGTTCTGCAGCTCAAGTATCTCCTGCCGTCTTTTTACGGAAGCCGCACTGTCCACAGTATATACGCCGTCCTTCTCAGTCACAACGTCTCCTTCTCCTGCATTTTCCTGAAGAAGGGAGCGAGGGATATCAAATGTTTCACCGCCGTCCTCGATAACGGCAATATCTCCTTCAAATCTGTCTATTATCAGCATTTTCACTCCTGCTTTTCGGTATCTACAGTCAGACCGTCCTTATCGGATGTAAACACAACAGTTCCGTCAAGATCGGTCCGGTATATCTTATCCGTATATTTTTTTATTCTGTTAAGTGCATCCTTATGAGGGTGTCCGTAGGAATTGCCGGCACCGCACATTATCACTCCATAGTCGGGCTTCACCGCATTCAGGAACTCCTTGGAGCTTGAAGTATGGCTTCCGTGGTGTCCCACCTTCAGCACATCAATGTCACGGAGATAGCCTGCATCCAGTATATCCTTTTCCGATTCCTTTTCCAGATCTCCCGTAAACATAAAGCTGTTCTCACCGTGAGTAAGAATAGCAGCGGCAGAATAGTTGTTCAGATCGTCATAGTCCTTTACAGGAGATATCAACTCCAGCTCCCCGTCTCCGGCATCTATTTTTATACCCGGTTTAGCTGCTGTAATACTTAATCCCTTCTGCTTTATGGCTTTCAGGAATCTTTCGTAGAACACTGCTGTAGGAGTAAGCTCCTCCTTTACCCTGGGTATGATCACCTGCCCCACATCATAGTTTTTTATAACATAATAGGCTGATCCCATATGATCGGAATGGGGATGAGTCAGCAGCATACAGTCTATATCGGGAATGTCATGCTCCTTCAGATATCTGACTATTTTTTCTCCGTTTTCCTTTTCTCCCGTATCAATGAGTACCGCCCTGTCACCCGACACTATCAGTGAACAGTCCCCCTGTCCCACGTCTATGAAATGTACCTGCAATTCTCCTTCCGCAGCAGCCCTGCTGCCGCCACCCAGCATTTTCTCCCATGTTTTCACATCAAGAAGATCGTATCTGTTCAGCAGGTACAATGCTGCCGCCGCAAGCACTGCAAGTATTATACCCCACAGTGTTTTATTCCGGTACGCAGATTTTTTCCTTTTAGTCTTAGCCATTTATGTCATCTCCCACATAACAAAATATTGATGTCCCAATTAAATCTTGAAGATTTATGCGAAGAATAAATGCTGAAATTCAAGGAGGGAAGGTGCAGGAATACTGGCG
>CACZQG010000087.1 GCA_902783235.1 uncultured Ruminococcus sp. | reverse complement strand
TATTATATCACACAATCATGTGATTGGCTATAGCTTTTTCACAATAATCAAAAATTTTCTCTTTATTGTCAAATTCATCTAACATTAACCATTGAATTTTTGCATTTTTTCCAAACCATGTAAGCTGCCTTTTGGCATATCGCCGTGTTTCCTGTTTTATTTTGTCAATACATTCGGAAAGTCCGCATTCATTTTTAAAATAGGGTATAAGCTCCTTGTACCCTATTGCATTGGCAGCAGTCTTCATATCAGCACTTTCATATACCTGCCTGGATTCCTCCACCAATCCGTTTTCTATCATAATGTCAACACGTTTGTTTATCCTGTCGTAAAGCCTCTGTCTGTCACGGCAGTTCAGACCTATCAGGACCGCATCATAAGGAGACGGCTCAAGTCTGCTCTGCGCCTTCAGATAGCTCAGCTTTTTTCCGGTGAGCCGAAAGACCTCCAATGCCCTTATCACTCTGACTTTATTGTTGGGATGAAGCTCCGCAGCTGTTTCGGGGTCGCATTTTCTCAGCTGTTCAAATACTGCCTCAACTCCGTATTTTTCCATATCACCGGCTATTTCCTCTCTCACCTTCTCATCTGAGGTGATATCCGGAAATTTTATATTTTCAACCAGTGAATCAATATACAGACCGGTACCGCCGACTATAATGGGAAGTTTACCTCTGCTGTTTATATCCCTGACAGTCTCCCCTGCCAGCTCCACATATTCCGCCACGGAAAAGCTTTTCTCCCTTGGCAGAAAGCCTATGAGATGATGGAGTATTCCCTGCATCTCCTCCTGCGTGGGCTTTGCCGTGGAAATATCCATGCCCTTATATATCTGCATGGAATCAGCAGACACCACCTCTCCTCCGAATCTCTTTGCCATTTCTATTCCCAGGGCAGTTTTCCCCGATGCGGTAGGTCCCAGTATAACAGCTATTTTTATTTTTTTCAACACCTTATCCTCAAAATTGTTCCCATAGTGCCGTGTCCGCCCTGCGGATCACACTATCCTTCTGAACTGCTTTTCTATTTCTCTTTTTGAGAGAGTGAACATAACAGGTCTGCCGTGGGGACAATGCCGTATATTCTCATCATTGATAACCTCCTCTGCCAGTGCCTGAAGCTCCTGTACAGAGGTTTTGTCATTTGCCTTGATAGCTGCCTTGCAGGCAAGCTCGTGAAGCATATCATCCAGCAGATGAGTCTGAGGGTCGTTTTTGTTAAGAGAAAGATTTTCTGCGATCTCAGGTATCACTTCATCCATCTCAAGCCCCTCCAGCACCATTGGTATGCCCTCTATCTTCAGATAGGGCAGCCCGGAAAAATCAAGGGAAAAACCCATTTTTTTAAGTGTTTCGTAGTTTTCCTTCAATGCTCCCGATTCACTTTCCGACAGCAACAGCTTCCTCTCGGTAAGCAAAAGCTGTCCGTCCCCCATTTTACAGCCTTTTTTCAGCTTCTCAAATATAACTCTCTCATGAGCAGCGTGCTTGTCTATCATCACAAAGGAATTATCCCATTGTGCCAATATATAATTCTTGAAAAGCTCTCCTATAACATTTATAAATACCTCAGGCTTTTCCTCCGGCTCGGGGTCGGGCTCCGGCTGCGGCTTTTCCTCAAAGGATGACCTGCTTATATAAGAAAATCCTTCAAGCTCCTCTTCCGCAGCTTCAAACGCTGTTTTTTCCTGCTGCTCCTCCTCCACTTCCTCCGGATCAATAACAACGCTCATAACAGAAGGGGCATAGGCTTTCCGTGATGATTCAAAAGCTATGGATTGTTCCTTTGGGGGCAGTGAATAGACCGACGATGATACCGGTTTTATCACATCCGAATATGTTCCTTCCTCTTTGACCTCATCAGGCTGTACAGCCTTTTCTTCTGTATCCGCTCCGCTCTTTTCCGGCAAAGGTGAGGGCAAGGCTTTTTCCTCTGCGGGCTGCTCCGGCTTTGGATCAATATCCCGGGATGCATTCACAGTGTCCCGGCTCGTCTGCTCCTGTATGGAGATCTGTGTAAACTTTTCCGGCTCAAAGGGCTTGGCTTTGTAAAAGCGTTCGTCGTGGGGCTTGGATTCCCCCAGCTCAAACTCATATATAAGTCCCGATGCCATAAGAGCATTCTTTACAGCAAAATACACTGCGGAATAAACCAGCTTTTCATCCGAGAACCTTACCTCTGCCTTGGCAGGATGGATATTCACATCCACCGTTTCCGGGGGTGCCTCCAGCATAAGTATGCAGGCAGGATATTTTCCTGTCATTACCAGGTTCTTATACGCCTCCTCCAGTGCAGCGCATCCTGTTACCGTTCTCACGGATCTGCCGTTTATAAAGAAATTCTGGAAGGAACGATTCTTTTTTGAGTAAAGAGGCTTTATCACATATCCTTTGACGGCAATGCCGTTTTCACTGTAGTCAACAGGGATCAGATCGTGGGCGAAATCTCTGCCGTAAATGCCGTAAACCGCCGATAAAAGCTGTCCGTCTCCTACTGAGGAGATAGTCACCTTGTTATCCCTGATAAGCTTAAAGGCTATCTCAGGGTGGGACAGAATTATTTTCTGCATAACAGCTGTCACCGCATTTCCCTCGGTGGTATCCTTTTTCAGAAATTTCCTGCGGACAGGTACATTATAGAAAATATCCCTTATTATAAGAGTAGTACCATCGGGGCAGCCGGCAGGTTCATTCTGTACCTCCACACTGCCCTCTATCCTGTAATCCGTACCCATATGGTCATCATGCTGCTTTGTCAGCAGCTCCACCTTAGCTACTGCTGCAACGGAAGCCAGTGCCTCTCCCCTGAAGCCCAGGGTCATGATACTGTCGAGATCTTCCTTTCCCTGTATCTTACTGGTAGCGTGACGCAAAAATGCTGTTCCCACCTGATCTCTTGCAATACCGCATCCGTCATCCGTAACACGCATATATGTAGTACCGCCGTTTTTGATCTCCACAGTTATGTGCTTCGCTCCTGCATCAATTGAGTTTTCCACAAGCTCCTTTATTACAGATGCAGGACGTTCGATCACTTCTCCTGCGGCGATAAGCTCGGAAATGTCCTTTCCCAGCAAATTTATCTTTGCCATATTCTCTCCCGATAATCTATGCCAGTTTGTAAAGCTCCTTCAAAAATTCCCGACACTCAGTGTCAGAAAGCTCGTCTATATTTGTGCGGCGCAGCCTGCGGGCTATCATGTCATGATCCTGTGCATCAAAGCTGAGCTGTCCGCTGTCCACGTCATCCGTATCCACCCTTTCAGGTCTGCCTTTTTCACTTTCCATCTGATGCAGCAGCTCTCTTGCCCTTTTTACCACCTTGTCAGGCAGTCCTGCCAGCTTAGCCACCTCAACTCCATAGCTGTCATCCACGCCACCCTCTACTATCTTGCGGAGAAAGCGTATACTGTCACCGCTTTTTCTCACGGCAACACTATAGTTTCTGACTCCCTCCAGCTCTTTTTCAAGTCCGATCAGCTCATGATAGTGAGTGGCGAAAAGGGTCTTGCAGCCAAGCTTTTTTGAGCTGCAAATATGCTCCGCAACTGCTGTTGCTATACTCACTCCGTCAAAAGTGGATGTGCCTCGTCCCACCTCATCCAGTATGACCAGGCTGTTTTTCGTGGCGAATCTGAGTATATCCGCCACCTCACTCATTTCCACCATAAAGGTACTCTGACCTGCTGTAAGGTCATCAGACGCACCCACACGGGTAAATATCCTGTCCACTACGGATATCTTCGCATAGGATGCGGGTACAAAGCAGCCGATCTGCGCCATGAGAGTTATAAGCGCCACCTGACGCATATAAGTGGATTTACCCGACATATTGGGACCTGTTATTATGGACATTCGGCAGGTCTTTGTGTCTAAATACACATTGTTGGGTACAAACATCTCATCAGTGAGCATAAGCTCCACCACAGGATGTCTGCCGTCACGGATATCTATCACTCCGTCCGCTGCTATATCCGGCCGGCAATAGTTATTCTTCACCGATACATCCGCAAAGGAACACAATACATCCACTGCGGCAACGGCAACTGCCGTTTTCTGAACGCTTTTCAGCTTGGTAGAAAGATAATCTCTTACCTCGATAAATATATCAGACTCCAGATTCAGGGATCTTTCCTTAGCACCCAGTATCCTGTTCTCTAAGTTTTTCAGCTCCTCGGTTATAAATCTTTCGCAGTTTGCCAGTGTCTGCTTTCTGATATAATGCTCGGGTACCAGATCATAATATGTTCTTGTCACCTCTATATAGTAGCCGAATACCCGGTTGTAGCCTATTTTCAGATTCTTGATACCGGTAGCTTCCCTTTCACGCTCTGCGATCTCTTCAATTATATCCTTGCCGCCGTTCATGATCCTGCGAAGCTCATCCAGCTGACTGTTGAATCCGTCCTTTATTACTCCCCCGTCCTTGAGAGATATGGGCGGTTCATCATTTATAGCGTTTTCCACAAGTCCCGAAATCTCTTTAAGATCGGATATATCATTGTTAAGACTGCTCAGCAGCCTGCATGAGCTGAGCTTTGCAAGCTCTGCTTTAAGAGCGGGAAGATGTACCGCTGTCATTGACAGTGCTTTCAGATCTCTTGGATTTGCGGTCTTATACATAACTCTTGTCATAAGGCGCTCTATATCATAAACATTATCAAGTATCCCCTGCAGCTCCATAAGAGATACAGAGTTTTTCACCAGGCATTCCACCGCCTCATGACGGGCGATTATTTTGGCAGGACTTGTAAGGGGACGCTCTATATAATTTTTCAGCAAACGCTTTCCCATAGAAGTCCTGGTGCTGTCCAGCACCCACAAAAGCGAGCCTTTTTTCTCCTTGCTGCGTATAGTTTGTGTCAGCTCCAGATTACGCCGTGCATTCAGATCCAGCTCCATTACACTGGCATTGTCCTCACGCTCAATGGATGTGAATCTGCCTGTCAGTGACTTTTGTGTCTCCTTTATATAGAAGAACATACCGCACACGGCACTTGTTTCAACACCGCTTTCCTCCAGACCTATCTGCTCCAATGAGTCCGCAGTGAACTGCTTCAATATAGTATCTCTCTGAGTGTTTATATCGAATCGCTCCGACTCCAGAAGTGTAACAGAACAGCCCAGCTTTATCTTGATAAAATCCATGACTGTTTTCAGATCCAAAAGATCCGGACAGAAAATGATCTCCGCAGGACAGTACCTGGAAAGCATATCTATTATCTCGGGCTCGGGTCTTTTCTGCTTTGTGGCACAAAGCCGCACCTCACCCGTAGATATATCTGCAAAGCAAAGTCCGCAGGAGCAGCCGTCATAGAATATACTGCATATATAGTTATTGTTCTCATCGCTGAGCATACTGTTTTCTATGACAGTGCCTGGAGTCACAACTCTTATGACATCACGCTTTACCAGTCCCTTGCTGTCCTTGGGGTCGGTCACCTGCTCGCATACAGCCACCTTGTAGCCGGCATCTATAAGCTTTTTGATATATATATCACAGCTGTGATAAGGAACTCCGCACATGGGAGCTCTTTCGGGAAGTCCGCATTCCTTACCCGTCAGAGTAAGCTCCAGCACCTTTGATACTCTTATAGCATCATCAAAGAACATCTCATAAAAATCTCCCACACGGAAAAATACCACCGTATCGGGATAGGCGTCCTTGGTTTCAAGATATTGGAGCATCATGGGGGATATTTTAGATCTGTCTATCTCCATTTACTATCTCCGTATTATCAGCTTAATGACATCCGCCGCAGGAAGCGCAGCTTCCGGAGCATCCGGCAGGCTGTGCCGGGCAGGTCATGGGATCCTCGCCGTTGGCAGATGCAACTATAATGTTGTTTATCTGACCCAGAAGACCGTCCACAGCGTTTTTAGCTGCATTAAAGGCAGCCATGCTGGGATTTACCATTATCTCGCCGTAAATGTTCTTTATAACACCGTCCAGCTCCTTGAGCTTGTCGGTATCCTTGTCCGTCTTTGTCATTTCCATGTTCAGCTCATATCTTTTTGCTTCAAACTCACGAATAAGCTTCTGAAGCTCATCATCCTTGTCGTTTACCTCCTTGGCAGCAACATAAGCCTTATATCTTTCATCTGCCTGTATAAGCTTTCCCAGTTCTCTTGTGGTTTCGATTATATCCATTTTAATAACTCCTTTATCTCGTTTTTTCATCTGCATTTTATGCATTTGAATCGTTCGGACTGTCAGCTGTTATTTGAGATCACAGATCCGGTAACAGCCCAGTTTTTCGAGCCTGTGACCTGTATATCAACAAATCTGCCCATCATGGAGTCATCACCCTCCACCTCGGCAATTATAAATTCGCTGCTTTTTCCCGTCATGATGCCGGGCTTTTTTCCTCTGCCGTCTATGAGCACTCTCATTTTTCTGCCGATAAAGCGCTTATAGCTCTCGGTGGATATCTCTCTCTGAAGTGCCAGCAGTCTTGTCATTCTCTCCGATTTTTCTTCATCGGTTATCCTGTCATCTATCAAAGCCGCCTTAGTGCCTGTTCTCTTTGAATATATGAAGGAATATATGTTGTCATACCTGACACGCTTCATAATATCCAGAGTTCTGAGAAAATCCTCCTCACTTTCATTGGGAAAACCAACTATCAGATCAGTGGTAAAGGAAAAATCAGGTATTATACTGCGTGCATAGTCCACAGTTTCCATGTATTTTTCCACAGTATACCGTCTGTTCATACGGCTGAGTATCTCGTCACTTCCGCTCTGGAGAGGAAGATGCAGATGCCTTCCTATTTTACTGCTGTTCACAATAGTATCTATCAGCCGCTTTCCAGCGTCCTTGGGATGGGATGACATAAAACGCACTACAAAGTCCCCGTCTATCCTGTCGATCTTCTCCAGAAGAGTGGGAAAATCCATGCCGTCATCAAGGTCATTGCCATAGGAGTTTACGTTCTGCCCCAGCAGCATTATCTCCCTGTACCCCTTATCTGCCAGCTCCTGCACCTCACGGATTATACTGTCCGCCCTGCGGCTGTGTTCCCTGCCTCTTACATAGGGGACTATACAGTAGGTGCAGAAGTTATTACAGCCGAACATTATAGGTACAGATGCCTTGAAGCTGCTGTCACGCTGCTGCTCCAATCCCTCCGGGGTAAGCTCATACTCATTGGTATCAAAGGAGTATCTGCTGCCCCTGAGCTTTTCGTACAGAAGCTTTGGCAGCTTATCCAGGGCAGAAGGAGAAAATAACAGATCCACAAATCTGTATGACTCCCGTATCCTGTCCTCTGTCTTTTTTATAGCTGCCATACAGCCGCACAGACCTATTATCATATGGGGATTTTTTTCTTTATAGTGCTTCAGATAGCCCAGATTGCCGAAAACTCTGTCCTCAGCATTTTCCCTTACAGCACAGGTATTGAAGATCACCAGATCCGCTCCCTCTTCCCTGTCGGTAAGAGAATATCCCATTTTCAGGAGCATACCCTTGAGCTTCTCTCCGTCGGAGAAATTAAGCTGACATCCGTAGCTGCGAACACAAGCTTTTAAAGGCCGCTCGTGCCTGTTTATTATTTCCGATACCAAAAGGCTGTATTCGGCGGTGGTTTTATCCTTTTCCAATAGCTGTCTCCCTTATCAAAGCCTTGCAGCTGTTTCCATTACTATCTCGGCAACTTTCTTGGCTGCGATCTTTTCAAATTCTTCAAAGGACATTGCTCCCTCATCATCTGCATTGTC